>QHXM01000256.1 GCA_003222945.1 Acidobacteriota bacterium | reverse complement strand
CCGCTTAAGGAAGGATTGACGTTGATGCCCTCATCTGTCGTTGTGGTCACGCGACGCAGAGTACTAGTCTGCGAACGCACGCGCCACAGCCCCAGAAGGCAAAGTGCAACGACGAGGGCGAAGATTACAACTAGAGGTCTCAGTCGAAGCACCGAGGTAACTGCTCCGTTTGCGAACTTAGATAAACCGCGTGGGCGGCAAGCCTACAGAATCCGGCTCGAATCAGTAGATAAAATTACCCTGTGAAAAAATTGCGAGCGGGGAACGCGCCGTTGACGAAAACCAGAGGCTGCGGAAGCATAACTTCAAAGCAGCGGCGCAGGTTCAAGTTTCAGCAATCTGCATTCTACATTTTTCGTGACGAAAGACAAGGAAAGGGGTAATCTGAAAAGCAGAATCCAGAAGTCAGAATACAGAAGGGATAAGGTGGAAGACGCTTTTACAGATTCTCTTTTTCTTTTCTTCTGTATTCTGAATTCTGACTTCTGTTGTTCGTTCAGACCCCTGACTTCTGTCTTCTGCTTTTAATTATGAACATTCTTGTTACAGGTTCGACGGGTTTGGTTGGTTCTGCGCTGATTCCTTCGCTCAAGTCGAAAGGTCATCAGGTGGTTCGTCTTGTTCGCTCTACGCCGAAAGATAGCGCGACGGAAGTTTACTGGAATCCAGAGAAAGGAACTCTCGATGCGGATGACCTTGAAGGCATTGATGCTGCGGTTCATCTGGCGGGAGAGAACCTTGCGGAAGGAAGATGGACCGATGAGAAGAAGCGTAGGATTCTTGAGAGCCGTGTGAAAGGGACTAGGTTGTTAAGCGAGACGCTTGGGAAGCTTGAGAGAAAGCCGGAGGTTTTAGTCTCTGCTTCGGCTGTGGGTTTTTATGGGAATCGTGGAGATGAAATCTTAACGGAGCAGAGCGCGTCCGCGTCAGATTTTCTGTCGGAAGTTTGCCGCGAGTGGGAGCTTGCAACGCAGCCCGGGGCGCAGGCAGGCGTTCGCGTTGTGAACCTGCGCTTCGGCGTAATCTTGAGCAACAAGGGCGGCGCGCTCAAGAAGATGCTCTTGCCGTTTAAGATGGGCGTTGGCGGCAAACTTGGGAGCGGTCGGCAGTATATGAGTTGGATTGCGATTGATGATGCAGTCGGCGCGATCGAGTTTGCTTTAGAGAACGAACATTTGCGCGGCCCTGTCAATGTTGTTGCTCCGCAGCCAGCAACGAATTATGAATTCACTAAGGCGCTTGGCGGCGCTCTTTCACGCCCTACAATATTTCCTGTGCCCGCGTTCGCGGCGCGTCTAGTGTTTGGCGAGATGGCCGATGCGACGCTGCTCACAAGCCAAAGGGTTGAGCCTGCGAGATTGAAAGAAGCAGGTTTTGTTTTCAAGTATCCTGAGCTTAAAGATGCGCTCAGGCATGTGCTTGGTAAGTGATGTAAAGCCGTCGAAGACGGCGATCAGAGTAAAGCCCAGCGTTCCGCCTACGGCTTCATGCTGGGCTTTACTCTGATCGCCCGCTTGCGCGGGCTAGTATCGAACAGAGGAGAAACAAAGATGCGCTCAATCCTAAAACTTAAATCCCTGCTCAGCCTTCTTCTCCTGCTCGCAATGATGCTCTCGCTTCCCGTGAATCTCTCTGCGCAGCGAACACAGAAACCTGTGCTTCACGGCAGGCATTGGGTGGCGATTACGGGTAAACCGATTGCTGCTACAGCAGGCGCGATAATTTTTCAGAAGGGCGGCAATGCTGTTGACGCTGCGTGCGCTATGATCGCCGCAACTTCAACTATGTGGGACACGCTCTCATGGGGAGGCGAAACGCAGGCGCTCATCTACAACCCGCACACGCGAAAAGTCATAGCCATAAACGCGCTGGGCGTTGCGCCGACGGGAGCTACACCAGAGTTCTTCAAAAAGAAGGGAATGAAATATCCGCCTGAATATGGTCCGCTCGCGGCAGTAATGCCCGGCACGCCCGGCGGAATGCTTGCCCGCATCTTGGCGAAAAGCATGAGGCGGCAGTTGCGGGAGAGATTTTTCGACAGCCTGATTTAGCAGCCACCTTGCGCAAGCTCGTTGATGCAGAACATCAGGCGTTGACTCAGGGCAAGAATCGTGGAGATGCAATCCTGGCTGCCTATGATCGCTTCTACAAAGGCGACATCGCACAGGAATTTGTTCGAGGAGTTCAGGAGCAGGGCGGACTGATAACTTTGCAGGACCTTGCTAACTGGCAGGTCCACATCGAAGAGCCTGTTAAGACCAACTACAAAGGAATCGAGGTCTATAAACTCACAAGCTGGGTGCAGGGGCCTGTCATGCTTCAGGCTCTGAACATCCTTGAGAACTTCGATCTCAAAGCGATGGGCTACAACAGTTCTCGCTACATTCACACAGTCTATCAGGCGATGAATTTGGCATACGCCGACCGTGATTTCTACTATGGCGATCCGTACTTTCCACCAGCCGAGCCTTTGAAAGGTCTTCTGTCGAAAGAGTACGCGCGCGAGCGTGCGAAACTTATAAATCTTCAACGCAACGACCCTGATATAAAGCCCGGCGACCCTTATCCATTTCAAGGTGAGAAGAACCCTTTCTTGCCGCTCTTGAAGAAGTGGAACAACCGCGCGCCTTCTTCTGGTGCGCCAGAGAGCCAGCAATCGCGCCTTGAATTCGAGAAGAGTTTTTACGCAGGCACTACATCGGTAGAGGCCGCAGACGCAGAAGGCTGGGTTGTGTCTGTCACGCCGAGCGGCGGATGGGTCCCTGCCGTCATAGCAGGTCACACAGGAGTAGGCTTGAGCCAGCGTATGCAGAGTTTTGTTCTGGACGAATCGGAAAATCCCTTCAACGTCGTTCAGCCCGGAAAGCGCCCGCGCGCAACCTTGACGCCGACGCTTGCGCTTAAAGATGGAAAACCTTTCCTTGCCTTCGCAGTTCAGGGCGGCGACAGTCAGGACCAGAACCTTCTACAGTTTTTCCTGAACGTCGTGGAGTTCGGAATGAACGTGCAGGAGGCGACCGAAGCCGCGAACTTCAACAGCTTCCAGATGCGTAGCTCCTTCGGCAATCACGAGACGAGGCCGGGCAGGATTCTTCTGGACGAGTCCGTGCCAGCATGGGAGCGCAAAGAGCTAAGAGGGATGGGCTACGACCTGACGTTCGGGACACGCACCTCTGGTCCAATCAACGCAATCTATTTCGACAACCAGCACGGCACTTTCTGGGGCGGGTCAAGCAACAATGGAGATGATTACGGCATTTCGTGGTGATTGATAATCGTAATTCGATTCAGGAACTTTTCTTTCAAGTAATTGTCTAATCATTATCAATGATTCATTACTTGCTTATGAGAAGTATACTTTTAGTCATAGTCTTAATCTTTGGGCTTACCGCAGTCACACCCGCTCAAAAGCGAAAGCCTCACCTTGCACGTAGAAGCGTTCGTATCTTAAAAGCCAAGCCCACTGTTTACATTACGTTTGTTCGCTTCGGTAAACGTGAACCTACTCATAACAACGAAAGTGATGAAGGCGTATGGCTTCGTGTACACAACAACACTCGTTGGACACTCCTTTTTGGCGGTTACGGCGCTTATACAGCTAAAGATGAAGAGGTCAGTATGTTTTATGGTGTAGAAGAAGTTCCCAAGCCGAGGGATAGATTCATCATCATGCCACCTCTTCCACAGCGTCCTATATTTGACCGGCCACCAGTTCAAGCTCAGCCTACAGAAACCCCTAAAGTTGAAAAAGAAGAGAAGGACTGTGATGCACCGCCGGGCGAATGGGGCATTGACGTTGTCGGTCTAATACCTTTACCGCCCGGAAAGTCGCTTCTTTTCAGTGTGCCGCTTGAGACGTTATGTAAGAATCTGAAGATATACATTGAGTACAATTATGCTTGGGAGAGGAAGAATTTCTACGACAACTACGGGGATGAGCCGCAGCATCGGGTTTATTTCTATGGGTCTGATTTGCCGAAGGTTGCACGATGAGAAAATCGCATAACTCTAAAGCTGCTAATAGAAGATTGCTCTACGGTTTCCTTGCGAAGATATAAGCGCGGCGGCTTGGGAATTCTACATCCGGGTAAGGGTCACGCTCTATTGCTTCCTCTATCTCAAAGCCTGCCTCGGTGAGATAACCTTTCATCTCTTCAGTCTCGAAGAAGTGGAAATCTAAAGAGACCTCGTGGCCTAAGAATTCGTCCTTGTGAAGCGTCTCTCGCCCGATGTGAAAAGTAATCAATAGCACGCCGCGCGTGCGTAGGACTCTCTTTAATTCGCTGAGAGCATCCACGACTCGCGGGTGGGGAATGTGAATGATGGAGTAGAAGGCGGCCATCCCGCCGAAAGAGTTGTCTTCGTCACCATCAAGCGCAAGCATGTCTCCCTGTTGAAAAGAGATGTCAGGGTTCAATCGCTTCGCCTCTGCGACCATCGCGGGCGACAGATCAATTCCGCAAGCCTTCGCGCCGCGACTGTGAAGATAACTGGCAATCTGTCCTGGGCCGCAGCCCATGTCGCAGATCACGCCAAGACCGTTGACCTTTTCAGCAAGCCAGTCGAGCATCTTCCTATCGAACGGCTTCTTCTCCATCTCGTCACGAAACTCCGCGGCATACTCTTCGGCCACGCGGTCGTAACTTCGCTGGACTTCCGTCTGGTCTTGAATAAGGTTCTGAAATGAAGTCATGTAGCGACTGCTGGGAGCGCAGGCGGCTCGCCTGCATTGAGCGCGATAGCGCGAACAATAGTTAGATTGCTAGAGCAATCTTGCAGGCCGTGCCGCCTGCGCTCCCAGCATTGACGGCTTATACCGTTACGTTGAGTTCCTTCCGCGCGGCGAATTCATCGAGCACGTCAAAGACTTCGAGCGCGTAGCGGACGTTGCCGAAGGGGGCGGAGACCTGAACGCCCTGAATCAAATCTCTGACTTCGAGTAGTGACTCGCGCGCAATCTTCAAGCCTTCGTCGCGCGCAGCCTCCTTGCTCTTTTCCGAAGCGATGCGCATACGCTCCATGATAGAAGGCGTGACGCGAACTCCAGGCACTTCGTTGTGCAGAAACTCTGCGTTGCGGAAAGAGACCAGAGGCCAGATGCCTGCGACGATGGGCACGCGCACGTGCTCTATGCGCTCAAGAAATTCGCGCAGTTGGTCCGTGTCGAAAACTGGTTGCGTGATGGCATACTGCGCTCCGGCTTCAACCTTCCACTCGAAGCGCTTTATTTCCTCATCGAGATTAATTGCGCCGGGATTGCAGCCGACTCCAATGCAGAAGGCAGTTGGTTGGCCTATTGGATTGTTGCCGAGATCAAGGCCGTGATTCAGTTTGTTGACCATGTTGGTCAAACCGATTGAGTCAATGTCGAAGACTGCTGTGGCGTCAGGGTACGGCCCCATCTTTGGCGGGTCGCCGGTAATCAGTAGCAGGTTGCGAATACCAAGCGCGGCAGCGCCAAGTATGTCCGACATCATGCCCAGGAGATTCCGGTCGCGGCAGCAGTAGTGAAGAACTGCTTCAATTCCTATCTCGCGTTCAACGAGAACGGCTGTCGCCTGCGCTCCCATGCGAGTCTGCGCGCGTGGTCCGTCTGGGATGTTCACGCCGTCAACGCCAGCGTCTTTCAGAAGACGAATCGAGTCGAGCGTCTTCATGGGGTCGCAGCCTTTTGGCGGCAGAACTTCAACGGAAGTTACGAACTCGCCGTTTGTAATTTTGCGAGACCAAAGTGAACGCTCCTCAGGCGGAACGACCTGTATGTCGGCAGGCGTTAGCTCTTCAACGCGAGCGGCTGCGGCCTCTTTGATAACGATTCTCTGCTTGCGAGGCGATGCGGCTTGAACGGCGTCCGCGATAAGCTTTATGTGCGCGGGCGTCGTGCCGCAGCAGCCGCCTATGAACTTTGCCCCAGCCTGAATCAGACGCTTCGCAAACTTAGCCATGTACTCGGGCGAGCACATGTAGAACTGTCGGCCTTGAACGTCGCGCGGCAATCCTGCGTTCGGCTGCGCTGAGAGTTTCTTGTTCGTGACCACGCGCATCTTCTCAATCGCGTTAAGAACGATTGCAGGACCAACGCCGCAGTTAAGACCTATGACATCCGCGCCCCATTCGTCCAATCTAGTTGTGAAGACTTCGGGCGTTGTGCCGAAGGTCGTGTTGCCGTCGGGCATTATTGTCATCTGCGCTACGATTGGAAGGTCGCACAGTTCCTGCACTGCGAGAATCGCCTGTCGCAACTGTGATATGTCCGAGAAGGTTTCAAGGACGAAGAGGTCAACGCCGCCTTCCAGCAGAGCGGCGATTTGGTCCTTGAACATCTCCTTCGCTTCGTCGAAAGAGGTCGGGCCATAGGGTTCGATGCGAAGGCCCAATGGCCCGACTGCGCCCGCCACATAGCAACGCTCCCCAGCGGCTTCACGTGCGATGCGGGCAGCAGCGATGTTGATTAAGCGAAGGCTTCCCTCCAACCCGTACTGTTGCAGCTTGTGTGCGGTTGCGCCGAAAGTGTTCGTCTCGATGATGTCCGCTCCTGCACGCATATATTCTTCATGAACATTGCGCACAAGCTCTGGATTTGTCAGGTTCAGTTCGTCGTAAGAGCGATTGATATAGACGCCCTTTGCGTAGAGCATTGTGCCCACAGCGCCGTCGAACACCTGCACGTCATCGCCTTCAAGGATGTTTCTAAAGTTTTCCATGATTCGATTTTAGATTTTGGATTTTAGACTTTGGATTAGCGAACGGATTGAAGAACCTCACGGCTCGCGGTTTTCAATCCAAAATCCAAAATCTAAAATAAGAAGTCCCGCGCTAAACAACGCGGGACTTCGTAAAAACTTGAAGTTTGTGGGGCTGGTTCGCCTGAACTTCCCCCGAGCTGTTTAGCCGATTATTTTGCGTGGCCGCAAGTCGCCTTAACTCACCACGTTTTTCCGTAAGTGCTTATACGCCGCTCCTATGCTCGCTGTCAAGCTGTAAATCAAACGAGTTTGCCTGTTACTTCCTGGCAAACCGCTCGCCTTCGTCTAGCAGAGATTCTGTCTTTGCTTTCGAGGTTGCTTCCGAGTAGATGCGAAGCACTGGCTCAGTCCCGGATTGACGAAAGAGCAGCCACGATTCGTCTTCAAACAGTAGCTTTGTGCCGTCTAAGGTTTCAACGTCACGAACTCGATAGCCGGCAACTTCGATGGGCGGCGATGAGGCTAGAATTGAGACTAAATCTTTTCCGCGTTCGACTTCACAATGAAGGTCTCTCCGGTTGAAATAGAACTCGCCGAACTCGCGGTGCATAGCTTTGACCATCTCGGATGGTGGCTTGCCTTCCGTGACTACAGCTTCGAGCATAAGAAGCGAATTGAGAATGCCGTCGCGCTCAGGGATGTGACCTTTAACGCCAATGCCGCCGGACTCTTCCGCACCGATTAGAATGTCATCCCGGAGCATTAGGTCTGCGATGTACTTGAAACCGATTGGCGTGTCGTGTAGGGGAAGATTATGAGCTTCGGCTATTCGCTTCGTTAGAACTGATTGAGAGAAGGTGCGGACCACTCCGCCCCCCATCTTGCTCGCGCGCGCAAGATGAAGAAGTATGAGCGGCACAACTTCATGCATAGTCATTGTCTCAGCCTTTTCATTGACTGCGCCGACGCGGTCTGCATCGCCGTCAGTTGCAAGGCCGAGGCTTGCGCCCGTCTCTCGGATTCTATTTTTCAAAGCGGCGAGGTTGCGATCAATCGGCTCAGGGTTGACGCCGCCGAACAAGGTGTCTCGTTCTGCGCGGATTGTCTCAACGCGAAGGTCGCGCCCCTCTAAGAAACTCTCGACCCATCGTCCGCCCGCGCCGTGCATCGGATCAACTATCACTTTCAAACGAGAGCGGCGTATGCGGTCAAGGTCAATGTAAGAAGCAATCTGAGTGCGATAGCTGTCAATTGAAGACTGGAGCAGTTCGCGTTCATCCGATGTTGATGGCTTGCGGCGCGGAGTGTTCTTATCAACAAGAGCTTCGACCGATGACGTTATCTCAGGCGATGCGCTTCCGCCCCAGGGGGCTTTTATCTTGAAGCCGTTAAATGCGGGAGGATTGTGCGAGGCTGTGATGACGACTCCGCCCGCCGCACGGTTCCGTTTCACTGCCCATGAGACAACGGGCGTAGGCACGTCCTTTTCAAATAGAGCGACGCGCAGGCCGTTTCCTGCTAAAACTTCTGCGGCGTGCATCGCAAACTTTTCGGAGAGAAAGCGGCGGTCAAAGCCTACTATGACGAGCACTGGTTGTGCTTTCATAATTACGTCGCGAAAGAGATTTGATTCCGCCTCTTCCTTGCTAATCTGTCCGACACTGACTAATTGCTGTAGTAATGATTCTTCTTTGCTCTCATTTTGTTGAAGAAGGTAATCGGCGTAAGCTTGCGCGACGCGTTCGAGGTTGGCGAAGGTAAACTCTTCAGCTATGACTGCTCGCCAGCCATCAGTGCCGAAGCGTATGGGCGGCGACTCTTCTTTCAAACGCTTACGCCTCCGGTCTGCGAGTAATCTGTCAGAGATGTTTTGTCTCCTAGAACCGCGCCAGCACCCACACTTGCGGAACGCCCAATGTGACAGCCGCGACCGACAATCGCGCTTGAGACTTGCGCGCCTGCGCCGACGCGCGTGTGCGCCCAGATGACGGAATTTTCTATGCGCGCCTTCTCTTCAATGTAGCAGCCCGCGCCAAGAACAGAATTGATAACTTGCGCGCCCGGTTTGATAGTGCATTCGTCGCCAACAATCGAAAGCTCGTCAATCTCCGCGATTGTCGCCGCCTCAAAATCGCCTCGACGCTCTTTTATATGAATGCGACCGACTCGATTGGCGAGCAAATCCAGATGAGCTTGCAGGTAGCGCGTGGGCGTGCCTATGTCAATCCAGTAGGTGCGCTTCGAGATGTGCGCGAAAAACTTTTCGCCGCGCATGAGAAGGTTTGGAAACAGCCCGTACTCGAAAGAATGGTTCTCGCCCGCAGGGATGAAGTCCAGAACTTTCGGCTCAAGAATATATGTGCCCGCGTTAATTGTGTTGCATGTTATCTCTTCGGGCTTCGGCTTCTCCAGAAATCTTGCAACGTGGCCGTCCACCTTAGTTTCGACAAGTCCGTATGCAGTCGGATTCTCAACTGGCGTGAGCACGATTGTCGCAGTTGCTTTGCGCGTGGTGTGCTCGCGTATGACTGTCTTAAGATCGAGGTCTGTGAGTATGTCGCCGTTAAAAACAACGGTAGGCTCGCGTATCAAATCCTCTGCGTACTTATAAGCTCCAGCCGTTCCCATCGGCTGTGTTTCGACCGTGTATTTCAGATGAACGCCGTAGTCAGAGCCATCGCCCAGTTGCTGCTCAATCTTGTGTGGCTGGTAGGAGAGCGAGAGCGTTATATCTTTGATGCCTGCGCGACGAAGCGTGTCAATCTGGTAGAGAAGAAAAGGACGATTGCAGATGGGAACGATTGGCTTTGGAGTGTAAACCGTAAGCGGTCGAAGCCTTGTGCCTTTACCGCCAGCGAGAATGAGAGCCTGCATGATTAAATAAAAGATGGTGAGTGATAGATATATAAAGACCAGCATCACTCTCAATTTTGAAACAAATGCGGACAGAGTCTAACACTCACCATCAAGTCTTTACAAAAGCGAATGCACTTAAAGATTATGCTTCAAGGCTTACCACTGAAATAGGACGAGCAGGGTGTGCGTTTTAGTAACCCTTCGTCTTTAAGCCTTAACCCTGCCGCCGTCACAGTCCCCGTATAACTAATCCCTCCGGCGGTGAAACTAACAGTATTCCCTTTCACCGAAACATCAGCAAATTTAGGCTCGGGGTCTTCAGCGCCTCCCTGCGCAGCCTGTACGATTGCGTGATAAGAGCCGCCCGCGGCAAAGATAGCCACCCTCATGCCTTCGAGGTCTCCAGAGCCTTTGCCCACAGAGAAATGCTCGTACACCCCTCCGATGCTTACAGCCGCCTGATGACCGCGCCGCTTCTGCGCAAACGCAGCGGGTAAGATTACAAGACAGAGCGCACAGGCCAAAAGCACGCGCATAGTTAACTTCATTTGATTCTCCTTAAGATTAATTTGTCAGCAAGCCCTGAATCGAAAAAAGAGAGCTTTTCATGCGGCTAAGTTAGCATGAGTTGTAGTTCGCCACAATGAATTGACTGCCTTTTGCCGGGAGCACAGGCGGCTCGCCTGCATTGAGCGCGCGAGCGCGAATAATTGAGATTGCTAAAGCAATCTTGCAGGCAGACAGCCTTGCGCTCCCAGCTAGATGCTTTCGCTTTCTGGTATAGAATTCAGTTCGGCATCTGCTTGCCTTAGCAACGCTCTTGCGTGTAGGCTTCACACTTTGAATCGAGTCGGCCAACCGAAGATGCCAAGTCTTCTGTAAAGCCTCTCCGAGAGACGGGACAGTTATGGCCTCATCAACGCCAATGTTGCGGCAGTATCAGGAGCTGAAGCGACAGCATCCGGGCACACTGCTCTTCTTTCGTCTGGGCGATTTCTACGAACTCTTCTTTGACGACGCCGTCACAGGCTCGCGCGAGTTGGAGATTACTCTGACTGCGCGCCACAAAGAGCGCGGCGATCCCATACCGATGTGCGGTGTGCCGCATCACGCCGCGTCAACTCACATAGCGCGGCTCGTACGCCGTGGCTATCGCGTAGCGATCTGCGAGCAGACGGAAGACCCTGCGCGGGCGAAGAAACTTCTTCAGCGCGAAGTCGTTCGCATCATTACGCCCGGTACCGCTATTGACCCGCAACTTGTCACCTCGCGCGAGACGATTTATCTTGCAGCCGTCTGCGGCACGGGCGATAGAATGGCCGCAGCCTTTCTGGACCTGTCAACGGGCGAATTCCGAGCAACAGAAGCGAGCGGGCAAGATTCGTGGGCGCGAATCAACGCAGACCTGGAAGCTTACGCTCCGCGCGAGATTCTTTTTCCAGCCTCGTTAGCGCCGCTAATGAAAAGCGCACGCGACGGAAACTCTCACACGCAGCATCTTCCTATTAAAAGAGCAGATGACCCTCAATCGAATTCATCCGACGGAAATAGAAACGAAGTGGCCGTCTCTACAGCGGATTCAACCATTTTCGCTGGCGCAACATTGACGCCGGTTGACGATTGGCTCTGGCAGGCTGACTCCTGCTCGGCGCAACTCTGCCAGCAGTTCGGCGCGCTCTCGCTCGAAGGCTACGGGCTAGAAGGAAAGTCGGAAGCCGTGCGCGCCGCAGGCGCATGTCTTCGTTACGCGCAGGAGACGCAACGAGCGGCAGCCACACATATCTCTGACATCAATTACTTCGAGCCGCAGGACCATCTGATTCTGGATCAGGTCACGGTGCGCAATCTTGAGCTCGTCGAATCTCAAACAGGAGCGGCACGCGCGTCATCGCTTCTGGACGTGATTGACGAAACCGTTACGGGCATGGGCGCGCGCCTCCTGCGCTCCTGGCTTCTGCGCCCGTCGGTGCGCAGAGGTGAGATAGAAGCCCGCCACTCAGCAGTTGAAGAACTACATGCTTCGCAGATGAAACGCGATCGCCTTCGCGCGCTTCTGAAAGATGTCGCAGACCTTGAAAGACTCACTGGCCGTCTTAACATGAACTCCGCGACTCCGCGCGACATGAACGCGCTCCTGCGCTCGCTCAATCAAGTCCCGCAAATTGGCAAGACTTTGACGGATGCGCGCTCATCGCTTCTTCAAGTCCTGCACGAAAGCTTCGCAGCGTCAGTCGCAACGCCAAACAGACAATCGCATCATTGGAAGCGCGCGAGCGTGCGCGCTCAGGCATTGCATCTCTGAGGATTCGCTTCAACAATGTCTTCGGCTACTTCATAGAGGTCTCAAAGGCAAACTCGGCCCGCGTGCCTGTTGATTACGAAAGACGACAGACATTAGCAAACGCCGAACGCTACACGACGCCTGAGTTGAAGGCTTGGGAGACCAAAGTGCTCGGCGCGGAAGATCGTATCAGTCAACTCGAAACAGAAATCTTCAACGAGATTTGCCTAAAAATTTCTGCTGAAACCAGACGCATTCAAGCTACAGCACGCGCACTCGCCGCGCTGGACGCTTTAGCTTCTCTCGCTGAAACCGCTTCGCGCCACCGCTACGTTCGACCCATCATGCACGACGCTGATGAGATAGAGATAGCGCAGGGCCGTCATCCTGTAATTGAAGCTGTCAGTCAAGAGCCATTCATCCCGAACGATCTTTATATGAACAGCTCTACGGACCGCCTGCTCATCATCACAGGCCCGAACATGGGAGGCAAAAGCACTATACTTCGGCAGACGGCAATCATCGCAATACTCGCTCAAGCCGGGTCGTTCGTTCCGGCGGAGCGTGCACGCCTGCCTCTCGTTGATCGCATCTGGACGCGCGTCGGAGCATCGGATGATCTTGCGCGCGGGCGCTCCACCTTCATGGTTGAGATGACGGAGACCGCTCAGATTCTTCATAACGCGACCGAGCGTTCACTTGTGCTACTTGATGAGATTGGACGCGGCACTGCTACATTCGACGGCCTTTCAATCGCATGGGCTGTCGCAGAATACCTGCACGATTCTGCGGAGCACGCTGCAAAGACGCTCTTTGCAACGCACTATCACGAACTGACGGAACTAGCGGAACGCTTGCCCGGCGCTCGGAACTACCAGATTACGGCGACGGAGCGCGAAGGCGAGGTCGTCTTTCTACATCGCATGGAGCGTGGCCGCGCCTCCAAATCCTACGGCATAGACGTCGCACGTCTCGCTGGCCTTCCTCCGGCAGTTATAGAACGTGCGCGCGACGTGCTTGCAAGATTGGAGCGTTACGAGTTGGACGTTTTCGCAGAAGACGAGAAGCAACAGGAAGTTCAATTAAAGTCGTCAGGCGAGTTCGATGAATTAGGGAATAACGAGGCTGGATTAAAACAGGCTGCTCGACGCGCACGACAGAAGCGAGTCGCAATGCAGGCCACGCTATTCGATGCCGTCAACCAGACCCTTCTTGACGAGTTGCGCGCCGTTGATGTAGAAACCCTGAAGTCGGAAGATGCGCTTGAGATTCTACAAGGTATTCGTAAACGAATTGTTTGAAGTCAGTACCACCTGCGGTTGCGGGTGGCTTTGGCTAATATTACCCACCCGCTACCGCAGGTGGTACTGACAATTACTTTTGAATTCTGCCTTTTATTCATTCATGCTCGACTCTTTAACTTCGCTTCCCCTCGAACAGCAGATCGGTCAACTCTTCTATATTGGTCTTCCCGGCACGGAACTCGATGAAGAGACGCGTTTCCTCGTAGAGCACATTAAGCCGGGCGGCGTAATCATCTTCGGAAGAAACGTCGCAGCGGCAGAACAGTTGCGCTCGCTTCTGGACGGTGTTCGCGCTCGTGTGCCGGTTGAGCCTCTCTGCGGAATAGATCAGGAAGGCGGCCTCGTTGATCGCCTTCGTAGAATCTTCACGCCGATGCCTGCGGCGCGCACCATTCGTCAGCACGGCGATCTTGCAGCCGCTCGCGCGCTTGGCAGAATCACTGGCGAAGTCCTGCGTCTCTTAGGCTTCAACATGAACTTTGCGCCCGTCATGTCAATTATGACGGACGAGCGCGACCTGCTGTCGAACGGACTTTACTCTCGCTCCTACGGACGCTCGCCCGGCGAAGTCCTTGGCTACACGATGGTCTATCTGCGCGGGTTGCAAGGAGCGGGCTGCATGGGCTGTCTGAAACATTTTCCGGGCATAGGTGCTGGCGAAGTTGACACGCACGACGAGATGGCAATCGTTCATCTCTCGCACGACGACCTGATGGCTCAGGACCTTGCGGCTTACATAGAACTCTTTCAGCGCGAGGACGACCGTGTGCGCGCAGTGATGGTTAGCCACGGCGGTTTCCCTAACATCGTTGATATTAAAAGGGGCGTGGCCGGCGGAAGACTTGAGCCTGCGTCTTTGAGTTACGCGGTTTCAACGAGACTGTTGAGAGACGAGCTTGGATACAAGCACCTGGTCGTAACGGACGATCTTGAGATGGGCGCAATCGCTAAGCACTACTCTATAGAGGATGCCGTTAAGCGCGCGTTCGAGGCTGGACAGGACATGTTTCTTATCTGCTCGCATGCTGATGTTGCGCTTCGCGGCTACAACTCTATGCTGCAAGCCGCGCGTGACGGACTTATAAATCAGGAGAGGCTCAACACCTCTTTGCAGCGCATAGCTGCTTTCAAAGCTCTGGTTCAACCGCCTCTGCCATTTGACAGCGCGCGTTTACAGCAACTCGCAAACGAAGTTGCCGCGCTCAATCGCAAGCTCCACTACACCTACGGAGGAACAATCTAATGCGCGTTCACAAAATCACAAGCTGTCTTCTGGCTCTTGTCCTTTCCGCGATGCTCTTGCCCGGCTGCCGCAACCGTAGCGAGACTTTTGTGATCGCTCTCACGGATAAGATTTCAACGCTCGATCCGATTGGCTCGCCCGTAGTTGACGCAGCGAGCGAGCGCATACGCGCTCTGGTCTTCAATGCGCTCGTCAAGAAGAACGAGAAGTTCGATTACGTTCCAGACCTTGCAACGGACATCAAGCGCTCGGACGACGGATTGAGTTACACTTTCACTCTGCATGACGGTGTTACGTTCCATGACGGGAGACCGCTCACTTCGGCAGATGTGAAATATACGATTGACGCTGTGCTGGCTTCAGGATCGGGCAAAGCGGCAGGTTTCTTTGAGGGCGCGGGCGCAAGCAAGCAAGGCTTTGTGACTTCCGTTGAAGCCCCGGACCCGCGCACAGTCATCATACGTCTTCGTAAACCATGGCTCAGCCTTATTTCAAATCTTGTCCCTATCGGCATCGTTCCGAAAGACAGCGCGGAGTCGCAGAAGACACATCCCTTAGGCACAGGCCCTTTCAAGTTCGTCAGCTACGATTCTGCTCAGCAGATAATGTCTCTCGAAGCTAATCCGAACTATTGGGAAGGCGCGCCGAAGATTGGCTCTATGCGCGTTCGCGTGATTGAAGACGCCACTGCGCTTGAGAGCGAACTCAGAAGTGGAAGCGTTGCGATTGTTCCTTCGCCGACGAATCTTACGCCCGACACGATTAAATCTCTGGGGCAAGACCCAAAGCTACAGGTCCAGCAGTTTCCGGGCGCAAACGTAGTCTATATTGGCTTCAACGTTCAAAGTCCACCGCTCGATAATGTGAAAGTTCGTCAGGCAATCGCTTATGCCATTGACCGCGAAACAATCATACGCGACCTTCTTCTCGGGCAGGCGAAAGTCGCTCATTCAATCTTGCCGGAAGAGTCCTGGGCGTACTCTGCGGGAACTAAGTACAATTACGATCCTGAGAAAGCCAAGCAGCTTTTAGATCAAGCAGGCTTTCGTGACCCGGATGGCGATGGACCACAAATGAGATTCACGAAACCCATCAACTTCAAAATCTCATCTTCGAGCGCGGCCACTCGACAGTACG
>QHXM01000255.1 GCA_003222945.1 Acidobacteriota bacterium | reverse complement strand
TCGAACGAGCGCCCTTTGCGCGCGTAAGAAGAGATGCGTATTAGAATCTCTTGTCGGAAAGTATTCTTGGCGTTATCCGTGATGCCTATCTGCTCTTCAATGGAACGCATCAGTTGTTCGTCCGGGTCCATCTCTTCTTCCGTTATAGGGTCTTTGATGCGCTCCTTGTTGCAGTAGGCTTCGACGTTATCCAGATAGTTGTTGCACATGGTCCGCGCCATCTCTTCAAATGAATAGACGAAAGCGCGCTGGACTTCAATCTTTGCAAGCTCGTCGTACTCTTTGCGCGCAGCCGAAATCAGATTCAGGTAGCGGTCGCGCTGGTCCGAGCTAATTCCTGTGTGCTGTTCGAAGCCGTCCTTGATTGCTCTGAGCGCATCAATCGGGTTGATGCAGGTGACTCCATCGCGCACGAGTGCGGAAGAGAGACGATTGATGATGTAGCGCGGGCTGATTCCATCCATGCCTTCGCGCACGGTCTCGTCCTTTAGCTCGCGCACGTCCTTTGACTTGTAGCCTTCGACATCCTCGCCGTCGTAGAGCTTCATCTTCTTAACGATGTCAACGTTCTGGCGCTTCGGCTCTTCAAGGCGCGTCATCACGGCGAACATCGCAGCGACTCTCAGAGTGTTCGGCGCGATGTGAACGTTGCGCAGGACTTCGGATTGATTTAAGAGCTTGTAGTAAATCCGCTCCTCCTGCGAGACGCGCAGGTTATAGGGCACGCGCACAAGGATGATGCGGTCCTGCAAGGCTTCCGACTTACGGTTGCCAGCAAAGGCTATGTACTCGTTCTCGTTCGTGTGCGACAAGATTACTTCGTCGGCGTAGATCATTGCGAAGCGCCCGGTCTTGATGTTCTGTTCCTGCGAGAGCGTGAGAAGCGAATAGAGAAACTTCTCGTCCACCTTCAACATCTCTACGAATTCCATAAGCCCGCGATTAGCAATGTTCAATTCGCCGTCGAAGCGATAGGCGCGCGGGTCAGATTCGACGCCGACCTCTCCAATGGTCGAGAGATCAATCGAGCCTGTTAATTCAGTAATGTCTTGGGATTTCGGATCGGACGGAGAGAAGGTGCCAATGCCGATTCGCTCCTTTTCGGAGAAGACGACGCGATGAACTTTCACGTCTTCGTGGCGTCCCTGATAATTGTGTTCGAGTGCGTAGCGGCACTGCGGGCAGAGGTCGCCTTCAATGTATAGACCGTAATGCTTCTCGATTTCCGCGCGAAGCTCGTGCGGGATCAGGTGTAGAGGCTCTTCATGCATCGGGCAATCTTTGATTGCGAAGACCGCGCCCTGTTCGTTGCGCGTCCATTCTTCAAGCCCGCGCTTGAGCATAGTGACGATTGTGGATTTTCCGCCGCCGACTGGTCCCATTAGAAGGAGTATGCGCTTTCGGACTTCGAGTCGCTGCGCGGCGCTCTTGAAGTATTCGACGATGCGCGCAATCGGCTCTTCAATGCCGAAGAGTTCCGTGGCGAAGAAGTTGTAGCGCGAGACTTCGTCGCGCGTGCCTTCGTTCAGCTTCTCCACGCCAGCGGCGTGAACCATGTCGTTGATGCGCGCGTGCGATAGCTCGGCAAGGCGAGGGTTCTGTGTGACCAGTTCGAAGTAGTCGCGGAAAGTGCCTTCCCAGCGCAGCGCCTCGCGTTCGCGGCGCAAGCCCTCAAGCCGTTCGCTTATATTGAAATTGTTTTTGCCATCCTGCTCTTGCATAGCCTTATTTCAAACCTCATCTGGCTCTAAAAGCGCGCGTCGGACAGCGTGTGGGGAAATAGCACGCCCCAAAAAGTCTGGAGACTTATCGATTGCGGAATGCGGATACGGGATTGCGGATTGAAAAGAACATATGCTTGTCTTTATCAATCCACACTCCGCAATCCGAAATCCAAAATCGATTAAGGCTTGGAGAAGTGGTTTCGATATGCGCGCTGCTCGCGCGCGATGAAAAGCGTGCGGCGCATCGTCGAGATTTCTCCGACTCAGTTTCAGTTTCAATGATCGTACAGTTTCAAGTTCTGAGCGGCAGGACGGGACGCTTTATTTTTGGAAGCGACCCGCTCAACACGCTTCCCCTAATCTGGCGACAAGTATAACACAGCCAGCAAGCCCGCAAGTCAACTCTTATTTTTCAGGGAAGAGAACGACGCGGGGGCGTAAAAGCTTTTGCGCCGCATCGTAAAACCCGACTGCAATCAAGCGGCCACGCGCGTCGCGCATCCTGACTGGCTGATTCACAGCCCAGTCAACTTCAGATTGAAGCCTGAGCGCGACGCCATGAAGCGTCGTTCGCGCCTCGTCAGCCGTTAGATGCACGAAAGGCAGTTGAGAGAGCGCCGCGTCCATAGAGGTTAAAAAAGAGTCCGCGTTGCCGCTCTCAGCTTTCTCCTTCAACTCATCAAGACTGATTGCGTCTTCAGCGCGAAAATTCCCTGCGCGCGTCCGGCGCAGACTCGCCAGATGCGCGGGCAGGCCAAGCCGCCCGCCTATTGCTTCTGCAAGCGTGCGTATGTATGTTCCGGCGGAGCAGACTACGCGGATTGAAAGATCGTAAGTTCCGTCATCATTGCGATTGAGAAGCGAGCCATCCAGCGCTTTGGCTTCGAGTTCACTGATGGTAACTCTAACAGCTTCGCGCTCAATCTCAACACCGCGTCGCGCCATCTCATAAAGCTTTTTGCCCTGAACTTTTTTTGCCGAATACATAGGCGGCACTTGCTCTATCTCTCCTCTTAAACTGTTAAGTGCCGCTTCAATCTCAAAACCTCTAAACGCAGGGACAACTTTTTCAATACTATTTTGCGCGGCGGTCGCCTCAATCCTTTTTCCGGTGATGTCTCCGGTATCAGTCGCATAGCCGAAGCGAACTACAGCTTCGTATTCCTTCTCCGCGCCGCTCAGAAACTGAGCGAGCCGCGTCGCACGCCCCGTCAGAACAACCAACACTCCCGTCGCAAACGGATCGAGCGTGCCAGTGTGACCGACGCGCTTAATTTTAAGAATGCGACGAACGCGCGACACTACATCGTGCGAGGTCAACCCCTCGGGCTTGTCTATGATTAGAAGACCGTCAACCATTGCGGAATGCGGATTTTAAGAACCATTCCATTCTCTTTTTTTAATCCGCAATCCGCAATCCGCAATCCGCATTCGAGAGCGGTTTGCTACCGATTTCACGTTGCGTTAGAGTTATCATTACTTATGCGAAAGCGACGTTGGAAGCCAAAGGATAAGCAGATTAACGAAGAGAATGTTGAGAAAGCGCCGCGCGTCGTCAATCCCGAGAAGGCCAAGGAGCGCACATTTCAGCGCGCCGTAAAACTCCTGGCAGCAAAGCCGCGCTCGGTTGCGGAACTGCGCGAGCGCCTTCTTGAGAAGCAGTGGACGAATGAAGAGATTGTCGAATCGGTGCTGGCAAAGCTAGGCGAGTACGGCTACCTGAATGATGAAAGATTCGCTTTCGGCTATGCTTCTTACAAGGTGCGACAGAAGCCCGTCGGTCGCCAACGTCTTCAACGCGATCTTCAAATGAAGAAGGTTGACCGCGAAACTGCTGACGAGGCTATCAAGTTGGTCTTCGAAGAAACGCCGGAAGAAGAGTTGATAGAACGCGCCATAGAGAAGCGCACGCGGCTGCGCGGGTTACCACGCAAACGCGCCGAAGTCAAAAGCCTCTTCGACCATCTGCTCCGGCAAGGGTTCTCTTACGATCTGGTAGCAAGCAAAGTCCGCGCGCTCTCTTCAACCGAAATGGACGAAGATGATTCTTAATCAAGTTAGCTTCACCTGTAGCCATTTATAATTGAGCGCGACGTAACTGCCGGGAGCGCAGGCATCCCTGCCTGCAAGATTGCTTTGCAATCTAACCGTTTGTTCGCGCTTATAGCGCTCAATGCAGGCAACAGCCTTGCGCTCCCAGCTATACGCAATTCTTTACCTCAGAAATCGAAACGAACGCCGATGCGAATCTGTCGCGGGCGGAGTGTGCGCGTAGGGATGAGGAATGAGTCTATGAAAGCCTGGCGCTGCGCGGCTGTGGCCGTGGGGCTAAGACCTGTGAAGTTTATAAACTCCGAGCCGAAGCTCAGGACCGTTTTGTTGAGCACGTTGTCAATCTCCACTACGGGGCGAAGACGAAGTCGCTCGGTCAGTCGAAACTCGCGCGTGATGTTCAGATCGAAGAGAAAAACACCCGGACCAATTCCAGCATTGCGCGGGAGGTTTCCCGTCTGGCCGATTGTCGGCAGGGTAAAGGCCGTGAGAAGTTGAGGGTCCAGCGCGTCGCCCGGATGCCTGAAGTGAAGCAGCGAAAGATCGCCCGTGAAGATTGGTCGGTCGTTGCCGATGTCGTCAAGATTACGGTCCACTCCGCCTATAGAGATATTGAACGGCGAGCCGGATGCCAGGCGCAGAACCGATGAGATTTGCAGCTTGCCTAAATAAGCCGGAGTGTCGAATGTTCCTGAAAAGACGAAGCGATGGCGGCGGTCCAGAAGACTGCGCGAGCGTTCCGCTCGAAAGTCGCCGGGTCGTAGCGCGTCCGAAGTATTAACAATGCCATCGTCAATCAGGCGCGAGAGCGTGTAAGCGGCGTGAAACGAATAGCTGAATCCATTTTTGCTTCGATGAAATCGGCGGCGCAGTTCCAGAGTCAATCCGTGATAAAAACTGTTTCCGATAGACGCGAGTTGTTCAATCTCCGTCTGCGAAGGATCAGGTCGAAGCGCGTTCAAAGCATCAAGAGCAACACCCAGCGTCGTTGTCGAACTGAAGCTGTTTAGATTGAAGATTGAAATAGGAACTCCGAACTCTAAAGCGCGCCCGATTGCATTCGGGTTCGCAGGGTCTGTTGATGAACTCTGGAAACGTACAAGCTCGCCCGCCGTTGAAACATCGTAGAGCGGGCGCGGACAATTTACGCATGGACGAAAGTTAGGGAAGTCGCGCGAGAGTAGATACTGCGTGAAGCTCTGAAAACCTTTGGGCAAGATGGGCGCGTTCGCGTTGAACTCTCGCCAGAGATGTATGCCACGATTGTAGGTGTAGTTCGCTTCAAGGACGTATTGACCGCTGATCTGTCTCTCGACGCCGATGTTGGCTTGATAGCTTTCGGGGATTCTCAAGGTAGGATCAAGGCGACGCGAGAAGTTTGTATTGAGCGAGCCGAACTGTTTGATGAGCGGCGAGTCAGCCGTTAGCGCCTCGGGGAAATGCAGGTTGGCAGCGATGAATGCGCGGCGCTGCGTCGTCGTCAACACCTGGTGCGTGACGGGGTCAGTCAAAGCATTCGTGTCAAATAGAAGTTGTTGTTGACCGAGCGTGAAATCGTCAACTGTTCTCAGAAGCACGCGGTTGTAGAAAAGCCCTGCGCCAGCGCGAATCACGGTCTTGGAGGATTTGAAAGGGTCGTAGGCGAGCGCAATGCGCGGTCCAAAATTGTTGTGGTCGCCGAGTATCGTCTCGACCTCGTAGCGCAGGCCGTAGCTCAAAAGAAGGTTCGACCTCACACGCCATTCGTCCTGAATGAAGAGGCCAAAGTAATTGTTTCGCTGCGTTGACTCGGTCTGAAAGTTCTGACGAAAACGGCTCGGCGCGCTCGCTAAGAAATCTCCTGCGCTTGCGAAAGTGAAAGTGCCGGAGGCGTCAGTCAAATCTATGAAAGTTGATTTGATGTGCTGCACGTCTGCACCGAATTTCAGAGAGTGCTTGCCGTGCAAGACGGAGAGTATGTCCTGCAATTGAATGCGCGCCTCCCGGCGGTCGGTTGCGCCGGAAGTTGAAGTGCCCGCGACGAGCGTGCCTGAGCGTTCCGAAGGGTCTGTTGAAGGAAGCGGGTCGTTGAGTGTAATCAGAACGACGGGCTTCAATCCTCCCGTAGCTTCGACGGCGGGCGTCAGACGCGACCACTGTACGCGCGTTTGGTTGACCACCTTTGTAGAGAATACGAAGTTGTCAGAATAAGAGATTGCGTCCGTGTCGCGCGTCTTTCCAAGCAGTGCTTCGGCCAGGCGATTGCCGCCGCTGAATTGCCGCAGATTATTCTGGCGGCCCAACTGGAAAAGAATAGTTCCGTTGTGCAGGTCCGTGAACTTATGGTCTATGCGCGCAGTCAGAGTGTGAGTCTTAGAGGGCGTGCTGACGGCCTGTATGAAAGGGGCGATCTCCGCCGCAAGAACTCCGGTTGAAGTGTCTTCCGTTCGGCGACCATTAAGAGTTGTAGGCTGAGGCAAAGGGTAGAGCGCATTCTGCTGAACGGGAACGAGCGTGTCTATCGTCGTCGCGTCAAGAAGCGTGTCGTACTCGTAAGACGTGAAGAAGAAGGTTCGCTTACGCCCGTTGTAAAAGGGCAGCCTCACAGGACCGCCAAAGGTAAAGCCGGGATCGTGTTCTTCTAAAGGCAAGCGCGGCAGTCCGAGCGCTTTGTTGTGCGGCGTGTTCGCATTGAAGAAGTCGTTGCGATAAAAGTCGAAGACGCGACCGCGATAACGATTTGAGCCGCCGCGCGTGCGTATGTTGATGCGCCCGCCAGATGCTCTGCCGTACTCTGCGGAGAACTGATTCCTGATTACCTGCACCTCTTCGACGCCTTCCACAGAGGGTTGAAAGCGCTCGCGCGCGGCGCGGTCGTCGTTATTATCCAGACCGTCAATCGTGATGTTGTTGGAAGAGGCCGGACCGCCTGAGAGCGAGAACGTTCCGGCCTCTTCGGGCGTCTGATTAGGATTGGTGTTGCGGTCTTCCGCAAGGTCGCGCGTAGAGAGCGGCTCTTCCGTCACTCCGCCGAGCGTAAAGATTAGATCAAGAGGCGAGCGCGTCGTGTTCGGCAGAGCCTCGACCTCTTGCGTTGTGACCGTGCCGCCTACGACCGTGCGCGAAGTGTCAACCGGAGGCGCGTCCGATTCCTCGACTACAACCTGCGAGGCGGTCACGCCAGCAGGCCGAAGCGTGAAATCCAGTTGAACGTTCTGCCCTGCGACCGTTGCGATGTTCGTCTTCTCTTCAGTTGCGAAGCCCGAAGAAGAAGCGCGCACAGTATATTCGCCCGGGTCAAGCTGAATAATTTTATAGCGCCCTTCATCATTCGCTACGACCTTTCGCTCGATGTTCGTCTTAACAAGCACAGCCGTTACGGTTGCGCCCGGAATGATCGCGCCGTTCTGGTCCGTGACGCGCCCCTGAATCGTCACAACATCCAAATCCTGCGCGTGCGCGACACGTGAAGATAGCGCCGCCGAGATTGAAAAAACAATCAGCAGCGAAATTAGGAGTCGTGTCCCTTTTAGGAAAAGACGGGAGGCGAGACGATTCATAGTGCGGGCGAACTTTAGCATCCCGCGCTCTTGAATTTCAAGGATTAGCTGCGCGAAGACGAGCGGCGGCGAAGAGAAAACGAGCGCCTGAGGGGAACGAGCGCGCCCTCTTCGGGCGGAGGCGGCGCGTCCACAAACTGCGCGAACTCTTCTGCGTGAGCCTGTAGATAAGCGAAGAAACGCTCGAACTCGCGCTGCATAGTATCCATCTTCTCGCGCATGTTCAGGATGATTTCAACGCCAGCCAGATTCACACCCAGATCGCGCGTGAGGCTTAAGATTACTTCGAGCCGTTCAAGGTCAGAATCCGTGTAAAGCCGCGTGTTACCTTCCGAGCGCGAAGGCTTCAACAACCCTTCGCGTTCATAAAGACGCAACGTCTGCGGATGAATCCCGAACTGATCCGCAACAGCGCTGATTGTGTATGTGCGAGCCTTTCGCTTCATAAAACGGGTGTCGGGTGTCAGATGTCGGGGATCAGGTTGAGTCGTTTTTACCGACACCTGATACCCGACACCTATTCTAAGCCCATCGCAACGCGCGGATTCTCAGAGTTGAGTTGTGCGTAGCGTTTCAAGATTTCCTTGGTCTCTTCCGAAATTACGTTCGGCAGTGTGACCTGCACTTCTACAAATTGATCGCCGCGCAAGTTTGGATTGCGCAATGAGGGGACGCCTCGCTCGCGCAATCGAATCTTCATCCCTGATTGCGTGCCGGGTCTGATTTTCAATTGCGTCTTGCCTTCAATAGTTGGAACTTCAATGTTCGCGCCAAGCGCAGCCTCCGGCACAGTGATTGGTACGGTCACGTAAATATTATCGCCCTTGCGCTTGAAATACTTGTGTTGTCCGACGTTCGTGATGATGTAAAGATCGCCCGGAGGCGCACCCATTCGCCCGCCTTCGCCTTTGCCGGGAATTCGCACGCGCGAGCCTGTATCAACGCCCGCAGGAATGCGTATCTTCACGGTTTCGGTCTTAGGCAGAACGCCGCTGCCTTTGCAGAGCGAGCAGGGTTGACGATGCTTGCCCGTGCCTGCGCAGTCAGGGCACTCCTGCGAGAATTTCAAACGACCTCCGGCGCGATGAACCTGACCAGAGCCTTTGCAAGTCGAGCAGACAACCAGTGGTCCACCAGTATCGCCCGCGCCATGACAACGCGAGCACTGCTCAGAGCGATTGACCGTTATGTTGGTCGTCATGCCCTTGATGGCTTCCTCAAAGGAGAGCGCAAGCGGCATCTCTATGTCTGCGCCGCGCTTCGGTTGAGGACGCGGAGGCTCGCGCTCTTGTCTTGAAGATGAGCCGCCGAAAAGGTCCGCGAAGATGTCTCGGAAACTTGAGCCGCCGCCACTACTGCCAGACGTGCTCGCAGTTCCCCAATCAAAGCCCTCGAAGTCAAAGCCGGGAGTTGCACGACCCGCGCCTGCACCGCCCGGAGTTGCGCCGCGCGCGGCAGCGTCCGCGAGGTTATCGGAATACTGCCCGAAGCGGTCATAGACCTTGCGCTTCTTCGGGTCGGATAGAACGTCGTGCGCTTCCGTTATCTGCTTGAAGCGCTCCTCGGCAGACTTGTCGCCAGGATTTACATCCGGATGAAATTTTCTGGCAAGCCTGCGATAAGCTTTCTTAATCTCATCCGGCTTCGCGTCGCGCTTGACCCCCAGAACTTTGTAGTAATCTTCTTTTGCCATTGAAAAAAGGTGTCAGGTATCGGGTGTCGGGTGCCGGTGAAAACCATCTTTACCGACACCTGATACCTGACACCCGATACCCGCTTTTACTTGTTCTCGTCCACGTCAACGTACTCGGCGTCAATCACGTTATCATCGCCCGCAGAGCCTTGCGACGATTGGCCGGATGAAGCGCCTGCGGCTGAAGCCTGTTCGCCGCCACCTTCGCCGCCAGCGCTGCCCTGCTGTTGATAGAGAGCTTCGGCGATCTTGTGCGAAGCGGTTTGCAGACGATTGAATGCATCGTTCATGCGGTCCACTCCGCCCTCTTCCGTTGCCTTCTTCGCGTCAGCCAATGCTTCTTCAATTTCAGAGACAGCCGAAGAGTCCAGCTTGTCGCGGTTCTCATTGAAAGTCTTCTCAACCTGATAGGTCAGACTATCCAGACGATTGCGCGACTCTATCTCTTCACGCTTGCGCTGGTCTTCGGCAGAGTGTGCATCGGCGTCGCGCATCATGCGATCAATCTCATCTTTCGATAGACCGCTTGATGACGTGATTGTAATCTTCTGCTCGCGCCCCGTGCCCATATCTTTGGCAGAGACGTTGACGATGCCGTTCGCATCAATGTCAAAAGTCACTTCGACCTGCGGCATACCGCGCGGCAAGGGTCTCGATTCCTAAGCTCAAAGGCGTTACGTCGAGAAGCAGTATGTCCGTCTTCTCGCCCGAAAGAACGCCTGCCTGAACAGCCGCGCCGATTGCCACGACTTCGTCCGGGTTAACAGACTTGTTAGGCTCTTTCCCGAAGATGCCTTTGACAATCTCCTGAACTTTCGGAATGCGCGTTGAGCCGCCTACGAGCACAACCTCGTCAACTTTCTTCGCGTCAATTCCAGCGTCCTTGATCGCCTGCTCCACAGGAGATTTGAGCCGCTGCAAGATAGGATCAATCAACTGCTCGAACTTGGCGCGCGTCAGTTTCATCACCAAGTGCTTCGGACCGGATTGGTCCGCTGTGATGAAGGGAAGGTTAATCTCCGTCTCCATCGCAGTCGAAAGCTCAATCTTAGCTTTCTCAGCAGCTTCTTTGAGACGCTGCAAAGCCATCTTGTCGTTCGATAGATCAATTCCCTGATCGCGCTTGAACTCTTCTATGATCCACTCCATCAGGCGCTCGTCAATATCGTCGCCGCCAAGGTGAGTGTCGCCGTTTGTGGATTTAACTTCGACGACGCCTTCGCCGACTTCAAGAATTGAAATGTCGAACGTGCCGCCGCCGAAGTCGAAGACCGCTATGGTCTCGTCCTTCTTCTTGTCCAATCCGTAGGCCAGAGCCGCCGCCGTTGGCTCGTTGACTATTCGCATCACTTCAAGGCCAGCGATGCGGCCTGCGTCCTTTGTGGCCTGGCGCTGCGCGTCGTTGAAGTAGGCTGGAACGGTGATGACGGCCTTATCAACTTTTTGTCCCAGATAGTCTTCGGCAGACTGCTTCATCTTTTGAAGAATCATGGCCGAAATCTCTGGCGGGCTATAATCTTTGCCGCCCGCCTGAACGCGCACGTCGCCGTTACCAGCGGACTGCACTTTATACGGCACTTGTTTAATCTCTTCCGTCACCTCGTTGTAGCGACGGCCCATGAAACGCTTGATCGAATAGACAGTGTTTTCAGGGTTAGTGACGGCCTGACGCTTTGCAACCTGGCCTACTAGCCGGTTGCCGTCTTTCGTAAAGGCTACGACCGAAGGGGTGGTTCGCCCGCCCTCGGAGTTTGTGATGACGGTAGGCTCGCCGCCTTCCATTACGGCCACAACAGAGTTGGTCGTGCCCAGGTCAATACCAATAATCTTACTCATTGCTCTCTTCTCCCAATGTTGATCGGCTGCTCGCCCCAAAAGGAGGACAGCCCGCAGTGGTCGCGCGCCCGCCACTTCAGCTATTAACTACCGCCCGGATTAACTTCCGAGCAGCGTGGATTAGATAACGGGTTGAACGCATCGTTAATATAATATATGAGTCTCCCCTTGTCAAGTTTTATTTAAGCGTCAATGGCGGTTTTGATGGTTTCCTAAGTGATGAAATATTGGAGCTTATCTGACTAACTGAAACAGGGCGAGCGAAGTTTACTCGCCTTGCCGTCGCTCTTGGTTGAGTAACTTCGAGGCGAAGAAGATGTAATGTACGCCCGAAAGGACTGCGAAGCTGAAGACGGTCGTGTAAACCGTTGGCAGGTAGCTGCTCAAGTATGGGAAGCTTGCGGCTACGAGTATGAGTGCGATGGCTAGAATCTGCACGGTCGTGCTTATCTTGCCTAGCCAGGAGGGGCGAAAGCCTCGAAATCCCGTCACTATGTTGATTGCCGCAGCGCCCACGATTATGAAGATGTCACGGCTTATGACAGCCGCCGTCACCCAGAAGGGCACTGGAAAATGGCGCGGCACGGGCTGCGGGCTGATCGTGGGCAAGGAGAGGACTATGAAAGAGGTCACGAGCAGCAGCTTGTCTGCAATAGGGTCAAGGATCGTGCCCAGTTGCGAGCCTTGATTCAGGCGACGCGCGAAGAGTCCGTCGAGCCCGTCCGTTATTCCCGCAAGGACGAAGACGCCTAGCGCCCACTCGAATTTCCTGTAGAAGAGCAGCGAGACGAAGACAGGTATCAGCGCCATGCGAAACATCGTCAGCAGGTTTGGCAGCGTGACGATTCTTGATGAGACAGATGGGCTTGCGCTTTTAGATTTTTGATCTTCGACTGCTACGGGTTGAAGTTTTGGCTTAGTCATTTCGAGTTTGAGAGTTCCCGATCAAAATCTATGCGATCCATAGAATTAAAAGCCGCGCATTATAGTGACCATCGGGGAGGCAGCGCAAGCGCAAACTTTTTTCTGAAAGCGATGCGTACAGGTTTGCCAGCAGTATTAACTGAGATGGAAGTGCTCTTCATCCTTGTTACTCTTAATTGAAGAGTAATGGTTCAGCAGCCCCGGTCTTCTTTGTCCCGCGTTTCTTCTTCTCAGACTGAGCCGAACCTTGATAATGCGCAAGATGCTCAGCATTCAATCCCAAGTCGCGCAAAGCGGCGGCAAACTTAGGCTCGCCGTGCATTGTGATGATTCTCTGAGCGCCGGATGCTCGCGCCAGATGAACCAACTCGTCAAAGTCCGCATGGTCCGATAGCGGCAGAACCAAATCCACACCTCTGTACATGTAGGGCGCGCTTCTATGCATAGCCCAACCCGTCAGCATAATCACGTAGCGACGCTCAATGTTCGTAATCATTGGCTGCTTACGGCAACCAGGCGGCACAATTAGCACGCGGCCACGCACGTGCTCGCGGTCGTATTTTTCATACGGACCAGAAAATTCCACGCCCATCTCGCGGTAAATCTCCGCAACATTCCACACAGAGCCGTGAAGCGTGACTCGAAGCCCGCGCTGAAGAAGTAGCTCAAGAGCTTCCTGTCCTTTACCGAGCGCATAAGCAAGAACGACCGGCACGCGATCATCCGAAAGAGCGCGGGCAACGGCAGCGTAAAGGCGTGCGGCTGTCACAACGTCTGGAGGAAAGCGATAAACGGGATCGCCAAAGGTTGATTCCATCACGAGCGTGTCGCACGGAACGATGACGGCGTCCTCTGCCGCAACGTTGGGCCTGAGCTTTATGTCGCCCGTATAAACCAGCCGCTCGCCGTCTGCTTCGATGAGTACCTGCGCAGAACCAAGACAATGCCCGGCAGGAAAAAAGGTCAAGGCAAAGCGTCCGAAGTCGCGCCGCTCGCCATATCGCAATGTCAACATCTCAGCATCACCGCGACGATGACGAAAGATGCGCGCCGTCTCAGGCGTTGCGATGATGGAGCGATGCTCCGCTATGTGGTCCGCATGGCCGTGCGATATGACCGAGCGCTCTCGCGGAGCGTCCGCGTCCATCCATAAATCCAGATCAGGCAGATAAAGCCCCTCGCGGTATTCGACTCTTAACAAAACTTCTCGCCTCGATGATTTTGTAGGGGCGGGGACAAGTCCTCTGCCCGCGCTCTAATTAACTAACAGACGGGCAGAGGACTTGTCCCCGCCCCTACAGTTTTGTTGGCTTAACGGAAACAGCCTTTGCCGCTCACTTTCAAAACCAGCTATCTTCTGTCAGATTGTCTTTAAGAATTATAGTACAGGCACGAGAGAGCGGGCTAACGAGCAAGAGATGGATGCAAAGCGCGAAGATGAGATGAGAGAGGGCGCGGCGAGAGTTGGCGCACGCGCGATCACAGTTGCGCGCCCTCATGCACTTGCTCGTCTGTGGCGCGCTCAAACAATTTACGTGGTCGCGCTCGCGGCCTTCGCCGTCCTTGCAATCTTCGCCTACCTCGATCCTTATTTCGGCTGGGATTTGAAGATAGCGAGCGCCTTCAACTGGAAGACGTTCACGCCTCCCGGACTTTTCCAACTGATGCTCTTCGTCTCAATCTTCGGCAACAGTTGGACGCCATACGCGCTGACCGCTTTGACAGTGATTCTATTCCTACTCTTTCGCAGACGTAGCGAAGCAGCGGCGCTCGTTTTCTGTGCGGGCGGGAGCGGTCTTATCAACACACTCTTCAAGCATCTGGTTGCGCGCCCGCGCCCCGCGCACGAACTAATACAGAGCTACACGGACCCGCTGACAAACAGTTTCCCTTCAGGCCACGTCACGTTCTACGTCTGCTACTTCGGCTTTCTATTCTTCACAGCTTACGCGCTTCTGCCGCGAGGCTCCATGCTTCGTCGCCTTGCGCTCACGCTCACGGCTCTGCCCGTTCTGCTCGTTGGACTCTCGCGCATCTACCTGGGCGCGCACTGGCCTTCCGACACCATCGGCGCGTACCTTTGGAGCGGTGTCTGGCTATCGCTCTCTCTTGCGCTCTATCGCCGCTTGAAAGAACGTAGAACACTCCATACAAAGCAGTAGGCAGTAGGCAGTCAAAGAAATTGAAGCGCTTCTCATCTTCCGCTCTTTTACTGCCAACTGCCAACTGCCTACTATTTCTTCAACTCAGGTCTCAAGTTCATGTTGCGAATCAATCGGTGAAGGTAGTTCGGATGAACGCCTAAGAGTTTGGCGGCTTCGGTGTAGTTGCCTCCGGCTTGCTCAACTGCTTTGAGTATCAGTTGTTTCTTAGCTTCCGTCACGGTTTCGTGGTATTTGGCAACTCCTCCACTCGCGGGTGCAGCCGTTTCGAGCGCGGCTTCGGGCAAATCTTCCAGCAAGATCATCTCCGTTGTGCCAAGCACGATTGCGCGCTCGATTGCGTTCTCAAGTTCGCGCACGTTGCCGGGCCAATCGTAATTCGTCAGACGCGCACGCGCCTCTGTGGAGATTCCAGTGACGCGGCGATTGCACCTGTCGCTGTACTTCTGAACAAAATAGCTTGCGAGAAGCGGAATGTCTTCGCGGCGCTCTCTAAGCGCGGGCATTGAGATAGAGACGACGTTTAGGCGATAGTAAAGGTCCCGTCGGAAAGTTCCCTGACGAATTGCTTCTTCCAGATCGCGGTTCGTTGCGGTGATTAATCGTATGTCAACTTTAAGTGTGCGCGTGCCGCCGACGCGCTCGTACTCTCGCTCCTGTAGAACGCGCAGGAGTTTAGCTTGGAGAAGCTGAGACATCTCGCCTATCTCATCCAGAAAGAGTGTGCCGCCGTCTGCAATCTCAAGCCTGCCTTTCTTCTGCACGAGTGCGCCAGTGAATGCGCCCTTCTCGTGACCGAAGAGTTCGGATTCAAGCAGCGTCTCCGTCAATGCCGCGCAGTTGACTGCGACGAATGCTTTACTCTTGCGGGGGCTGTTCTGCAACGGCGGCGATTCCGGCAACAGCCGTCAACAACTGCAAGTGGTCTTTGTCAAAGCGCGTCGCGGGGTCTGTCGAGTATAGATAGATTACGCCGAGCGCCCTTTCAAAGAGCATGAGCGGCACGCAGAGGAGCGATTGAATGCTTGAAGAGATAAGGCTCTCGGCCACGTTCAGAGCCTCAGTCTGCTGAACCTCGTTGCTTAAAAACGATATGCCTTCGCCGAGGACGCGTGCAGTTACAGTGCGGCTGACGTGGACCGGATGGTTCGTCCCCTCGCGGCGATCAAGGCCGAAGATGGAGACGAAGTCATCGAAGTTGTTTCCTTCCGTGAGAAGAATCGCGCCGCGCTCTGCCGGAACGACCTCGAAGATAAGCTCCAGCAGTTGCTTTTGAAGAGCGTCGAGTTCACGCACGGAGTTTATGGTCGTGCTTATTTTCATTAGCGCGCAGAGGTCTCGCGCCATCAGGTGAAAGGCGTCGGCCATGCGAACCTGAATAGTGTTTGCGCCCGTAGTGATATTGCTCTCGTCAATCAGGACTGTGCTTGAGCTTGACGACACGTCGCCTTCGTGCAGCAGGAAAGAGAAGTTGTACTCGCCTATGCGAAGGCGGTCGCCATGCTCAAGGTATCGCTCCTTAACGGGCACGTCGTTGACGAACGTTCCGTTGAGGCTATCGAGATCGTTTATCTTGAATAGCTCGCCCTCGCGCTTTATTACGCAGTGGCGGCGCGAGACAGACGCGTCGGACAGGCAGACGCGGTTGGCCGATTCACGCCCGATCATGGTCTCTTCTTCGATCAGTGTGAATATAGTGCCCTTCAAAGGCCCTGCGACGGCTGCGAGTCTGGGAATCATAACTCTCTAGGCTCTTCTCTTTAGCATATTAGTATCAACTTGGAAAGCACAATATAGAAAGGCAGGAGTCAGGAGTCCGCAATCCAGAAGCCAGAATGAAAAGGGCCGAAGCCCGCTTTGAGTTTCTCTTTTATTCTGACTTCTAACTCCTGCTTTTCCTTTATCCCTTCGCTTGCGGCTAACCTTTAGGATAGATGCTCTATCTATTCGGATAGAGTTCAACCGCTTGACAGGCGCGAAGTGATCGCTCGCTTCGCTCACCGAAATAAAAGCTCATCTCCTTCTCTAAATATTATTTACGGACAAGCGAAGACTCTTCAACCTTCATTGCTACAACACTGGCACGCTGATAGCAATAACGCCGGGCACGATCCGACGACATCAAGTTGAGATCGGAGAGATTGAAAAGCGAATCCAGAAGCGGTCATGAGACCGATTCAAGAGAGAACCCCAGCAAGTTGAAATTTTATTGGTCGCTAAAAGGAGCGACCGACCAGCCCGCAAACGGGCAAGAAGGAGAAGAGAGATGAAAAAGCAAGCCCTTAAAGCCGTCACCATGTTGGTTTCTATAATTGCCCTGGCCTTTATGACAGCCGTTGCAACCAACGCGCAGTCAGGTCGCCAACTGCTCAGAGCGAACGTACCGTTCGACTTCGTCGTAGGCGATAAAACGCTCGCAGCGGGCGAATACAATGTCGCAAAGATTAATCAGGACGCAACAGGAATTCAGGTCCTCGGCGCGAATAATCATCAGAGTGCGCTTCGCTTGACCAGCACTGTTCAAGCCAATGCCCCGAAGAATCGCGCGATGCTGATTTTCCACCGCTACGGCGACAGATACTTTCTAGCGCAGGTCTGGACGCCCGGCTCAGCGGAAGGCCGCGAGATGTCGAAGTCAAAGGCAGAGCGCGCAGTAGAACGCGAGCTTTCCAGGATTGCCTCGAACAAAGGTGGAGCAACGGCTGAGATAGTGACCATCTACGCGGAGATGCAGTAAGACTTATCAGTAAGCCTTGACCCGAAAGTTCCCTCTTTGTGCCAGCAGAGAGAAAACCTAAGCGGCAACCCGAACGTCCCCCGGGTTGCCGCTTAGGTTTTTTATTCAGAGTGTGATTCAAAAACTAAAATTAACCGCAGAGACCGGAGAGGCACAGAGAAGAATATTTGAAATAGGGAATTTGAGATTTCAAATCTGCCATCTGAAATTCTATTCTGGCTTTCTCTCCGGTCTCTGTGCCTCTGTGGTTAATTATTCACCCGGCAGAATTCGCCAGTTGTTCGTAGGCTGCGCCGGAATGGTTTTGTGGCGCTCGACCCAATCAATAATCAGATTGCGTATCTCTTCACTCGATTGGGAAACTACGGGCGCTTGCTTGTACATAAGGTAGCCGCCACCGCCGTTGACGCGATAGTTGTTGACGGCGAGTTTCAGTTTCTGCGTTGGACTCAAAGGCTGACCGTGAAAGCGCAGGTTCTGTATGCGCTCCCCCACAGGCTTTGAAATGTCTAAGTCATAAGTGACACCTTCGGCTATGTCGAAGTTGAAGGCCGGAATCTTGTCGTCAACCAGATCGGACGGACCTTTGCCGGGAATGTAAGCCACGAAATACTTGGCCGAGTGCTCAAGCGCATCTTTCAACTGCTGGCCCGTGACCTCGAGCACGTATAGCGTATTGTCGTAAACGTAAAGCCCCGCGATGTCGCGCACCGTGACAGGACCTTTCGGAATACGCGCTTGAAGATTGAAGGGCGCGGCCATTGAAACATCTGCATGGCCTGCTTCCAACTGCGCGAGCTGAATCAAATCCATTATGGCCGTGTCACGAAAGCGCGAATCCTGCGCGCTCAACTCCGCAGGCGATTCACCTATGACGCGGCTGAGCCATGCTTGAGTTTCACGATCATAAGGTTCAGCCAACTTTGCTATCTCATCGTCCGGCTTCACATTCTCCACCGGAATAGTGCGCGCGGATTTTGCTACGACACGCCATCGCCCGCCTGACTCTTCTTTCTCTAAGTAAAGATCAACGCGCGCAAGGCGATGTCCCCAGTAATCTGCCTGCGTTAGAAGAACGCCGTTAATGACAACTGCCGGGACTTCGCGGTGAGTGTGTCCCATGAGTATTACGTCAACGCCTGAGACCTGTCGCGCAATCTTGACGGCAGCATTTTCGTTCAAGACGTTGCTCGGATTTATCTCGCCCGTTCTCAAATCCTCTTCCAATCCCATGTGCATTGCTATGACTACCAGATCAACGTGCTCCACCTCGCGCAAAACTTTCACCCACTTGCGCGCCTCGCTCAAGCCCTCACGAAACTCAAGCCCTTCGTAGTTAGGCGGATTCTCCCAATTTGGAATGCCGGGCGTCGTCAAGCCAAGTATGCCAACGCGCACGCCGTTTACTTCCTTGACGATGTAAGGCGAGTAAGCCGTCTGGTCCGTTCCCTTCTTGTAAGTGTTCGCAGAGAGCCAGGGGAAGTTCGCTTCGTGTCTGGCCTTCTCAAGCACGTTCAAGCCGAAGTTGTACTCGTGATTGCCAACCGTCATCGCATCGTAATGAAGCGCGTTCATGGAGAGCATCATGGGGTCGGGCGGCTGATTGTTCTTGCGGTTGTGATAATACTCAAGCGGGCTGCCCTGAATCGTGTCGCCGGAATCCAGAAGCAGAAGGTTCGGATTCTCCTTGCGCGCCTGCTTGATGAGCGTGGCGACTTTTGCTATGCCGCTGTTGTCAGGCTTGTTCGTGTAGTAATCAATCGGCAGAAGATGTCCATGCAGGTCCGTAGTCGAAAGAATCGTCACCTGCGCGCGTGCAGGATTACGAGCGTTACCCGCTGATGTCGAAACAATCAGAGCAAGCATGAGCGCCAGGTACGGCGGCAGAACAAAAGCGAAAGACCTTCTAATTTTCATCTTCTACATCTCCTTACATGAACGATGCTGAAAACTATGGAAGCGCGAACTCACTTTTCTGAAAACCATAAACGCTCTAACTGGATTCGCTCGTTGTCGCTACGGGCGCGTTCATCTCTTTCGTCATTGCTTCTTTGGTCTCTTCTTCGACCTCCTGCGTTGACACTCCACGCCCGATTAGAAATGCGACGCCAAGCGCGGTCCAGAAGATGACACGTGCCTTTCGTATGATTGCGAGCGTCGTGCCCGTCGTCACACCAAATTCCAGACGATTCGTTATCCAGCTTGAGCCTGCTTCGTCAATTCCTGCGCGCAAGGGGACGAACTTGAAGACCACGTTGATGATTCGATTAACGGATTCCAGCACGTATGCTACCAGAAAAGTAGGCGGCACATCCGAGATGAAATAGAGCGTGATATAAACCTCCAACACACCCGCCAGGTGAAAGCAGGCTTCCAGAAGCATTATCAGCGCGCACCGCGCACGATGGCGCGAATAAAAGTTATAGACCGTATCTTCTACGACGCGCGTGTTCTCGCGCTGCTTCTCTTTCAGAAAGCGTTTACCGAACCGAGTCTTTCGCAGACGTTCAAACCCTGCGGTCAGAAATTTCCAGCGTAGATGAAAAATTGTGAAGCCTAGGATGATTATGCCGGTGACTATGCCTAGAGAAACCCTGCCGACCAGACGAATCCCAGATGTCAGATGAAAGCTCAGGAGCAGGACCGCGGAAGCGCAGCCTATGCTCGCCATCAAAACATAGAATCCAGCCAAGCGTGCGGATCACGTATCGGAGACCCGAAACCAACAGGATCAGCAGAAAGCCCGCGCCGAGTTTCTTTATGCCGTCTGCAATCTCTCTTGTCCCCGCCTTCCAAACGAAGAAGGCGAAGAGCAGCAGACCCAGGAGAGAAAAGATGATTCCTACAGCTTTAGATTTTCTACCAACAATTTTTCCGTTTTTACCCATTCAATGCACACTTTGAGGAAACCCGATTCTAGTTCACACAATCCTTCATCAGGGGAATTAAGCAGGCAAGACGCCCGAAGCACCAGAGGACATTCTAAAAGGCAAAAGGAAAAAGGTAAAAGGCAAAAGTGAAAGACAAGAGGCTCGCTCCTGCTTTCTTCCCTTTTGCCTTTTACCTTTTTCCTTTTGCCTTCTTTAGTTGACCACAGGTATGCGTATGAGCGATGCTACAGGGTCATACAATTCAAGGAAAATCAAGCGGGTTACAATAACTATGAGTCAGACATTGGGTCAGCCAATCGCACAGCCGCTGACAACACTCTCCGAAGACGAGGAGATGTTCCGCGCGAGCGTGCGCGAGTTCGCAGAAGGCGAGCTACGGCCTCGCGTCGAAGAGATGGACGAGCGGGGCAAGCTTGACCCTGCGCTCATCAAGCAATGTTTTGATCTGGGATTGATGGGCATAGAGACGCCGGAAGAGTACGGCGGCGCGGGCGCTAATTTCTTCACCGCAATCATAGGCGTCGAAGAACTCTCGCGCGTTGACCCGTCGGTCGGCGTACTTGTTGACGTTCAGAATACGCTCGTCAATAACGCAATCATTCGCTGGGGAAACGCTGAGCAGAAGAAGAAATATCTCACAGAGCTTGCGAGCCGTAAGGTCGGAGCTTACGCCCTGAGCGAAGCTTCGTCAGGCTCAGACGCATTTGCTCTTGCGACAAGAGCGGTCGAAGATGGCGATCACTATATTTTGAACGGTCGCAAGCTCTGGATAACAAACGGCAACGAAGCGGAAATTTTCATCATCTTTGCGAACGCTAACCCAGAAGCTGGCTATCGCGGCATCACCGCCTTCATCGTAGAAAAAAGCTTCGAGGGATTCTCGGTCGGCAAGAAAGAGAACAAGCTGGGCATTCGCGCTTCTTCGACAACGGAGTTGATTCTGGAAGATTGCCGCGTTCCGAAAGAGAATGTGTTGGGCGAAGTTGGACGGGGCTACAAAGTTTCCATAGAGACTCTGAACGAAGGGCGCATAGG
>QHXM01000254.1 GCA_003222945.1 Acidobacteriota bacterium | reverse complement strand
AGAGCATGGTTTTATATATGAAAGAACCTTTGCCGGACAATTTAGATGAGGTTATCCGAGTTCTCAAAGAGGAAGTGTCTTGAAGATAAACCCGCAATCTAACTCATTGAACCGGACTCGCAATCAGACTGCCTTTTTATCAATATCTTTCGAGGGAAGGTTCATGGTGAAAAGTATGCGTATACTTGGTGCAGCGATTCTTTTGATTTGCTCAGTGATTTTGTCCGTGTCGAACGTAGAGGCACAATTGTGCGGTAGGAGTTATGCGAAGTTTGTGGTCAAGGATTCTGCAAGTAAAAGTATTTCAGACATGACAATAGAGATAGTCGCTGAATTGCCCGAAAAAGATTACAAAGAATTGTGGGAAAGATATGGATATAAGGAGCCGGGATACCAGCCGCTCCCCTTCAAGTTGCCCGCGCAAGCAGTGGATGAAGTGATTAAACGAGGCCTCCATCCCACTGTTAAGACTGATTTCTGCGGTAATCCTTTGAAGCAACGCTCTAATGTAACCGAAGTGATAACTCCGCAAGAGCAGATGCAGGGCGGTCGGGCAAACCCAGAGAATTTTGGTTTTTGCACGTCTGAAGTCTTCGCTAGACATTTCTTACTGAAAATCTCTGCACCGCATTATGTGACCGACTATCATGTCGGTAGTTTCCTTGGCGGCTGCGGCAAGTCGTGGGAATTCACTTTAACCGAAGAGAAATCTTGATGAGAGTGTTAGCTGGTAGAGTCGTTTCCAGCGTAGGTAATTTCTCTTACTGGATTGAGAAACTAAAAGGTTACTATCAGAGAAAGGCTGGCCTCCTGCTTTTCCCCGGCACGCTGAATGTAGAGTTGGCTGAGGAATATAGCATCCCTGCGAACGCTTTGCGCCTGGAGGGTGAAGAATACGGAGGCGATGTTTCGATAAATATCGTTCCTTGTCGCATCTTTGATGAAGAGGCCGTCATCTTGCGCACGGATAGTAATGAGCGCAGCGAGGGTTTGCATCCAAAGACGATTGTAGAGGTGGCGTGCGAAGTAAAGTTGAGGGATAAGTATCGGTTGAAAGATGGCGACATTGTTCGGATAGAAGTTTAAACGGATTCAGGCGAGGCGGAGTAATCAAGACGTGCGCTTTCTATAAAACGATCGACACTCTTTCAATAAGATTCGCGTGTTAGAATCAGAACAAGGCGGGTAGATGGACAAAGAGATTTACGATTGCATCGTAATCGGTGCGGGGCCAGCCGGTTTATCTGCGGCGCTCTTTCTGGCGCGTTATCGCAGGCGCACGCTCACCTTTCATCACAACAGCCCGCGCAATCTTTATTCGCACGGGGTTCACGGGTTTCTGGGGCATGACGGAATCGAGCCGCAGGAGCTTCTGGCGCGCGGGCGCGATGAGGTTGCGAAGTACGGCGGCCTTGTCGTGGAGGCTTGTGTGACGAAAGTTGAAAGACGTGGGGAAGAGCTTTTTCGCGTCTCGACGGGCGACGGGGATAAGAAGACAACGGAGCATTCGTTTGATGCGCGAAAGATTTTGCTCGCTACTGGTTTGCGCGACCTGACGCCGGATTGTCCGGGCTTTACGGATTTCTACGGTGTGACTGTTCATCATTGCCCGGACTGCGACGGCTATGAAGTGGCGGATAAGCGTGTGGCTGTCTTAGGTCGCGGCGCAGATGCAGTCGGATTTACGCTCGGACTTCTGACGTGGACAGAGAAGCTGACGATTCTAACGAACGGTGAAGAGGGCAACATCACAGATGAGCACCGTGCGAAGCTAGCTCGCTTCAATATCCCCGTCACAACGGGACGCGTCGCGCGGCTGGAAGGCGACGCGGAAAGGAAATGCATCGAGCGCGTCTGCTTTGAGAATGATGAAACTTTGGAATGCGATGCGCTCTTCTTCAATCTGGGCGTGAAGATGTCCGGCGATCTTCACGGGATGCTGGGTTGCAGGTTGGACGAAGAGTGCGGGCTAATCTTAGTTGACGACGAGCAACAGACGAGCGTGCGCGGCGTCTATGCCGCAGGCGACATCACGCCCCGCTCACAGTTGGCAATCGTCGCCGCAGCCGAAGGCGCTATGGCCGCCATTCATATACATAAATCTCTTATGCCGGAGGATTGTAGAATCTAAGGCGTGTAAAAAGTAAGAGAGTTTATAAAAGCCTTTGGGAAAATTTTTTTCATTCATGGATTGTGCGTACCTTCTCGTACTGACATCTGCGCCTGATGGGACATAAACTCTAACTCCTACCAAAACTGAAGAGCACACGCCGCGAGGGTATTCGCTTGGTTGCAAGACCCTCGCGGCCTTTTTCTAAAAGCAGAATCTTTCTAAAAGTAGGATACAGAATTCAGGAGTCAGAATGGGAAAGGGCCGCGAGCCTTCCAGTCTTTCTTTATATTCTGGATTCTGACTCGTGACTTCTGCTTTTACAAAGTACCTTTTCGTACTGACAGATAGAATCCAACTCTATAATCTTGCACCAGTTCACAGGACAAGCAGGGGAGGCCGACCAGCGGGCGCGTGAATTACAAAATGCTTGCGGTCGGCCTTTAACTTCAAGCCGACATTCTTAACAACAGGCGAGCAACGGCAAGCGGAAGAGCCTGTTATGGTCCGTCAATTCTCCTCGAAGGAAATATTATGATGAAAGATTCCTCTCACACCAAACTTCCATTCGGATTGCTTGAACTAGACCCAAAGGGAGAAGTCATACGCTATAGCCCTGCGTCAGAGCAGAGTTCTGATATGAAGGCAGGGGATATACTTGGTCGCCACTTCTTCCTGGAAGTGTTGCCGGACGAGCATATGAAAGAGGTTCAGGCGCGCTTTCAGCTTTTCATGGCTCACGGACAGACGATAGATCGTTTCAGCACCAGCTTTGATTCGGAAGAGGGAAGAATCAAGGTGCAGGTTCTGCTCGCACGGATTAAGCCGCAGACAAAAAATGAGAACGAGAGGCTGGCGCTCGTTCGTCTGATGCCTGATGGTAATTGAAAGTGGACGAAACTTTTCGCCTGCGATAGCTTTCAAACAATAAAGGGCTGCCGCCGATGTGTGCGAAGCCTTTTGCTTCCTTAATAACCTGAAAAAATGAAACGGGCGCGCTCCATTAATCAAGGAGCGCGCCCGTCCGAGTTGAAGCCTTCGGAAGCTATCGCAGGTTGCCGTTGTTTGAATTCATATTGTTTGAATTCATGTTCGAGTTTGCGTTCCTGTTCCTGTTTCCTCTGGTGTCCCTGTTTGCGTTCCTGCCAGACGTGTTGCCGGACGTGCTTGTGTTGCCCATCTCACCTGTGTTCGTGTTCATCGTCGTGGTATTCATGTTGGTCGTCGTGGTATTCACGTTTGTAGTCGTGCCTGACGTGCTGGTGTTCCCATTCTTGTTGCCTTTACCGCAGTCTTTCGCAAACATTGAAAGGGTAAGTAGAAGTAGAATGACCAAGCCCTGTTTCATACACTTTTCTCCTGTAGTTAAAGGTTAAAGTCTTCGAGGGATTGGCAGGGGAAGAGTGAAAATATTAAAAGAGAGTGGGCTAAGTCTGTACGGATACGGACTAAACAGGATAAGAACAGGCTTTTAGTTGCGGGCTTAATCGAGTTGATAGGTTGAGCAGATTATCGCGTTGATGCTGAAGTTGAGCAGGCATGTTTTGTGCTGTATATTATTTCAAAAGATTTCGCGGAGGCTTAGGCTAATTGGTAAGTCACCGGTCTTGAAAACCGGCGCGCGAAAGCGCTTGGGGGTTCGAGTCCCTCAGCCTCCGCCAGATTTTAGAAGTCCAAAGTCCAGTGTCCCGAGTCAGGCTTCGGACATTGGACTTTAGAATTTAGAGCCGAGATTCTTGTTATGTTCGGAGCACTGCACCGCACGACAATTCTGAATCTATCCCTGTTGCAGGCACAGAGTGTGCTTGATCGCGTCTGGTATTACATCAATTACCCGTTCCACATAGGTAAGTTTCAGGTTTCTCTGGCGAACGCTGTCATAGGCATCCTTATCTTCGTGGTCGCCATTATCATCTCGCGCACTATTCGCTCTTTCATGGAGCGGCGAATGTCTAGTCATGCGCGCCTTGATCCCGGCATTCAATACACGGTCCTTCGACTCATACATTATTTCGTCATAACGGTCGGCCTACTCTTCGCTCTCAAAACGGCATTTGATCTTGACCTGACGACGTTCGCAGTAATCTTCTCTGCGCTCTCAATCGGCATAGGCTTCGGCCTGCAATTCATAGCGGGCGACATCGCCTCCGGCTTCATACTTCTATTTGAACGCCCCGTGCGCGTGGGCGATTTCATCTCAATTACAGGACCGGACAGCAAACTTACGGAAGGGCGCGTGCAGAGCATAAACCTGCGGACCACAATTGTTAGGACTAACGATAACATCACGGCGGTCGTGCCCAACTCAAAGCTCGTCAACCAGAACTTAATCAACTGGTCTTACGGCGAGCGCCGCTCGCGCCTCTCGATCCCCATAGGGGTCGCGTATGATTCCAACATCGATCAGGTGACTCAAACACTCTTGCGCGCAGCCGAAAGCGTTGAGCATGTTTTGGAAGAGCCTAAGCCGAAGGTTCAATTCCTGAACTTCGGAGACTACTCGCTAAATTTTCGCCTGCTCGTCTGGACCGACCGCCCGCGCCGCCACGCGCAGATCAAGAGCGACATAAACTATCGCATTCAACGCCTCTTCAGAGAAGCGAAGATAGAGATTCCATTCCCGCAGCAGGACCTGAACCTTCGCGGCGGCGCACTGCAATTCATTCCCGCAAACAGCGAGCTAGGACCGGAAGAGACGGAGGAAGAAGAGAATGAAGAAGTAAAAAGGTAAAAGGTAAAAGTGAAAGACTAAAGGCGCACTCTTCTTTCTTCCCTTTTGCCTTTTACCTTTTTACTTCTTTAAGTTAGTCTAGTCCCGTTCGACTGAGTGGCTATTCATTCAGGAGCGCACGCCCCTCGTAACAATTCAGGAGACAGGTTTGAATCAGGATGAGCGCAGAACGTTCTCTATCTTCTATTCGTCCGCCCGTCGGCGATAAGCGTGAAGCCATCTTGCGCGCGGCAACGCAGGTCTTTGCCCGAAACGGCTACTTCAACTCGAAGGTCGCAGACATTGCACGCGTCGCTGGCGTCGCGGACGGCACGGTCTATCTCTATTTCAAGAGCAAGGAAGAGATTCTTCATTCCATCTTCGACCGCTCGGTTGAGAGCGCGATCCTTGAAGGACGCAAGCAACTCGAAACAATCGCGGACCCGCGCGAGAAGCTGCGCCGCATAGCGAACCTGCATCTTGAGCGGCTTGGCGCTGACCGTGATCTTGCGGTTGTCTTTCAGGTGGAGCTTCGCAGCTCTACGAAATTCATGGAAGAGTTTTCAGCCGCAGGCTTTGCCGAATACTTAAGCTTGATTCGCGCGACGTTTGAAGAAGGACAGCGCGCCGGAGTCTTTCGTAAAGATTTGAATGCCAAAGTTGTCTCGAAAGTTCTCTTCGGCGCGCTTGACGAGATGGCGACCAATTGGATTCTGTCGAAGCGACGTTACAAGCTCGCGCCCGTAGCAGACGAGGTGATGGACATTTTTCTAAATGGTGTAAGCGCGGCTTGAATTATGCAGACGATCCCGACGACAAAAGTGGAAGAGGAGGCCGTGCAAGCGCCAGCGCGCGTGCCGCTCGAAGCGGACGAGCCGAAGACGCTCGTTGAGATGTTCGAGCGCACCGTTCGCCTGCACAAAAAGCGCGACGCGCTCAACTACAAAAGAGACGACGCCTGGCGTTCAATCTCTTCGGACGAGATGCTCTCGCGCGCACGTCGCATCGCGCTCGGTCTTTGTTCATTAGGAATACGACACGGGATGCGCGCGGCGATTCTTTCAGAGAACTGCCCGGAATGGACTCTGGCGGATGCGGGTTGTCTCTTCGCTGGCGCGATTGATGTTCCCATCTATCCGACACTCACGCCCCAGCAGGTCTGCTACATAATGAAAGATTCGGGCGCTCGCGCACTCTTCATACAGAACCGCGCAAAATTCGAGCAGGTCAAAAGTGTGCTCAAGGATTGCCCTTCGCTTGAGCAGGTTATCTTCTTCGATGGAAGCGGAGCGAAGGATGAAGGCGCGCTTACGCTCGCAGAATTAGAAGAGCGCGGACGGCAACTTGAAGCGGAGAGATCAAACTTCAGTGAAGAGTTGTCGCGCGCAGTTCTCTCGGAAGACCTTGCCACGATCATCTACACGTCGGGCACGACGGGTGAACCCAAAGGTGTGATGCTCACACACTCGAACATTGTCTCGAACGTGATTGATTGCTCGGACCACCTTGCGTTCGGCGAGGCTGACATAGTGCTTTCCGTTCTTCCGCTTTCGCACGTTTACGAGCGCACAGGAATGTACATGTACATTCATCACGGCATGAGCGTCTATTACGCAGAGGCGATGGACAGGATTGGCGACAATCTGCGCGAGGTGCGACCAAGCGTTGTGCTTTGTGTGCCGCGACTTCTGGAGAAGATTTACGCGCGCGTCAAAGATCGTGCGGCTGAAGCGGGTCGAACGAAGTACGCGCTCCTTATGTGGGCAATCTCGGTCGGCAAACTCTATGCGCAGCTCGTTACGAATAAACAGAGATTGCCGCCCATGCTTGCTCTGAAACACAAGATAGCCTCACGCCTTGTCTTCTCCAAATGGCGTGCGGCGCTAGGCAACCGCATACGCGTGATTGCTTCGGGCGGCGCGGCGCTGCCGGACGAGATTGCCTTGATCTACATAGGCGCTGGGATGCCCGTCATACAGGGCTACGGTTTGACGGAGACCTCGCCGGTTATCTCCGCCGGAATGATCGAAGATAATCGCGTCGGAACGGTCGGCAAACCAATCAGAAATGTCGAAGTGAGAATTGCTGAGGATGGCGAGATAGAAGTGCGCGGGCCAAATGTTATGCGCGGCTACTACAACAAGCCCGAAGACACGCTCGCAGTCTTTACGGAAGACGGTTGGTTTAAGACAGGCGACATCGGCACGTTGGACGCGGACGGATTCCTTCGCATCACGGACCGCAAGAAGGAGCTTTTCAAAACTTCTGGCGGCAAGTACATAGCGCCGCAGCCCATCGAGCAGATGATAAAAAACTCGCGCTTCGTAAATCAGGTCGTGCTCATAGGCAACGGGCGCAAGTTCCCTGCTGCGCTAATCGTTCCAGACTTTGAACAGCTTCGCTCTTACGCTGAACTGAAAGCGTTGGACGCGCGCACGCCCGTCGAACTCATACATCACCCGCGCATCATCAACCTCTTCGAGCGACAGGTCGCAGCACACACGCCGGACCTTGCTCAATTCGAGCGCGTCAAACGCATAGCGCTTCTTGAAAACGAACTCACGATTGAAGGCGGCGAACTCACGCCCACGCTCAAGGTCAAGCGGCGCGTCGTTGATGAAAAATACCGTGACCTGATTGACCGCCTCTACAGAGAAGCAGAGTCACGCCCGGCGTAGAAACGGGAGGCCGGGAGAACGGAACTGACCTAAACATCAATTCGTATAATCTGAAAATATCTTGGAGGCTCGCACGCATGTCGTTAGAGAGTTTCATAGAACAGCAGATTAAAAAGGCCATCGCAGAAGGCGAATTTGACGACCTGCCGGGCAAGGGAAAGCCCGTTGATCTCAGAGCCTACTTCGACGCGCCCGAAGATTTGAGAATGGCCTACTCGATTTTGAAAGATGCCAACATCATTCCAGAGGAAATGCAGTTGCTGAAAGATATTGAAGCATTAAAGGCGCAACTTGAAACCTGCTCTGACCGAGAGCAAAGGAATCAAATTGAGAAGGCGATCACAGAGAAGAGACTCGCCTTCAACCTGCTGATGGAAAATCAGCGGCGCAAAAAGTAGTCTCTAATCCCGAACAATTATCTGGCAGGAGTGCTAATCCAGCCCGGCTCGCGCACGTGCTCTTCCTCAAGGCGTCTCAACCGCGCAGTCATCACGCTCGCCCGTCCCAGATAACCTAAGAGTTGGCGCGGATTCTCGCGGCTCACGACGGGCAATCGGCCAATATCATTTCTGACCATCTTCGACACAGCATCGTGAAGGATTTCGTCCGGGTAAGTGACTATCAACTTGCGGCTGCCCGCATCCAGCACAGTAATCTTGCCATCTTTATTCTGCTCCAACGCGCGCACTACATCGCCGCGCGTGATGATGCCTGCGAGCCGTCCGTCTTCGTCAACAATCAGCGTCCCCTGTCGGCGGCTCAACTGCGGATCGCGGTGCGCTAGCCTATCGGACAATTCCGTCACCTTCATCGTCGCCGGAATGGTCGGCGCATTACGGTCCATCACTTCGCCTACACGAAGCACTGCTAATGGATCGACGCTATACTCGCGCGTGATGTGAAAGCCGCGCCGCGCAACCTTCTCCGTTAGAATAGAGCGACGAAGCATAAGCACTGTCAGCGCGTGAGCCGCTATGCAACTCAAGAGAAGCGCGGGCAAAATGTTCAGATCGTGCGTTAATTCAAGTGTGAATATCATCGCCGTCAGAGGCGAGCGCATAGTGCCGCCCATCATCGCGGCCATACTAATCATCGCCCACAATCCCGTATCCCCAATCGGAATCCAATGTGCTTCAAACGCGCCGAGCGCGCCGCCCATAATCAGAAGCGGCGCAAGCACGCCGCCCGATGTGCCTGAGCCTAAAGCTATGGACCACACGAGCGCCTTGCCTATCAATAGACCTATGACAAGAGAGCCTACAATCTCGCCTCGCAGCAATCCGTGAATGGTGTCGTAGCCTACGCCCAACACACGCGGGTCTAAATATCCGCCTATGCCAACAAACAATCCTCCGATTGCAGGCCACCACATCCAGTGAATGGGAAGTCGCTCAAACAAGTCTTCAAAGGCATAGACGAGCGTCGTCAAAAGTCCTGAGCCTAAGCCTGCGACTATGCCGACGATGAAAGCTATAAGAAGACCTTCAGCGCCCAAAGGCGCGTGCGGAGTGACAGGAAAGATTGGTCCTTCGCCGAGCAATGGCACGCGCAAGGTAGCTGCGACAGCCGAAGCTAGAGCCACAGGAATAAACGAGCGCGGACGCCATTCAAAGAGCAGGAGTTCGACTGCGAGCATGACAGCCGCGACAGGCGTTGCGAAGATTGCGGACATGCCTCCGGCTGCGCCTGCGACCAAAAGGGTCTTACGTTCTGCCGACGAAAGGTGAAAGAGTTGCGCAAAGAGCGAGCCGATTGCTCCGCCCGTCATGATGATCGGACCTTCTGCGCCGAACGGTCCACCTGTGCCGATTGAGATTGCCGAAGAGATGGGCTTGAGCACTGCAACTTTAGCTTCCATTCGGCTGCGGCCAAAGAGAATCGCTTCCAGAGCTTCAGGAATCCCGTGCCCGCGAATCTTTTCAGAGCCGTAGTGTGCCATCAATCCAATAACGAGTCCGCCGACGACAGGAGCGAGGATTACAAGCATTCCCAGGTGATGCTCAGACGGCGATAGAAAATCGGCTGAGAAGCGCTGGTAGAAGACCAGATTCGTGATGACGGCTATCAGCCAGACCAGAGCTTTCGCAACGACTGCGCTTAGAGCGCCTATAACGAGCGCCATTAAAGAGAGAATCAAAACACGCTTATCCCTGGTGAAGTCCGCCAGACGGTCTTCAACCCTTTCCGAATGAGTGCTCATCAACTGCCCCCATTGATCTATGAAATTTTTTCGCTTTATAGTAACACTCATGCTTCGCACTCCAAAAAGCTGGTGAAAGCTCCTTCCGCTCGCACTCTCTTTTACGCAGTTGAGCAAGCTGGGCTAAACTGTCTCGCTGGAAATTTCTTTAACAAGGGGGCTGCCGTGGAAGAGACCGCAGCGAGATCGCTCATCATCAAGCGCGCATCCCGGCAGGCGCGCGACATACGTTCATTCGACATGATGCCGGAAGATGCGCGTGAAGCGGGCGCGCACGCTCTCTCGTTCATTCCCGGACAGGTCGCCGTGCTGCGCGTTGAAAAGGAGCAAGCTTACTTCGCTTTTGCAAGCGCGCCCGAAGATGCCGAGGTTGAGTTTTTAGTGAAGCGAGGCTACGGTGCGGGCGGCGCAATCTACGAGATGACTGAAGGGGATCGTGTAGAGCTTGTGGAGATCATCGGGCACGGCTACCCGCTTCGTGAACATAAGGGCAACGACCTGGTTTTCGTTGCAATGGGAACTGGCGTTGCTCCTCTTCGCTCTGCGCTTCGTCACGTCTTAAAGCACAGGGAAGAGTTCGGCCAACTCGTCGTGCTTTATGGTGCGCGAACCCCCGATGATTTCTGTTACGGCGATGAGGTTGACGAGTGGGAAGCGGCGGGCGTAGAAGTTCGTCGCGTAATCTCAAGACCAGATGGGCACGACTGGTCCGGCCCTACTGGTTACGTTCAATCCTTGCTCGATCACGTGCTGCCCGGTTTGTCCTCGCAAAAGCAATGGTCTTAAATCCACAATCCGAAATCCGAAATCTAAAATCGGCACGCCCACCCAGCTTAAGCAGGTGGTACTGACTCGCTTCGCTTTCCCGCGTGACCTCTGCTGCGTTATAGTCTCCACCGACCACAGGAGCAATTCAGAAATTTCGCCTCCGCGTCCGCTGCTGTTGGACTTCAGACTTTCAATTTAACAGGAGAATAAAAGATGCCCGCCAGGGATAAGCTTAAGAACTACTCTACTCGATTTCTGTATCTTTTAATCATCGCCGCTATCGCGCAATCGAGTTTGACCCTGCGTGCGCAAAGCTCATCACGCAAAGTTCCCATCACGCACGAAACCATGTGGATGATGAAGCGAGTAGGCGCTCCGCTTCCGAGTCCAGATGGCAAGTGGATTGTCTTCTCAATGATCGAGCCAGCCTATGACGAGAAGGATCAGGTTTCGGACCTTTGGATTGTGCCTGCGGACGGAAGTGCGAAGCCCAGACGTTTGACATTCACAAAGGGCGGCGAGAGCGGCGCGGCATGGAGTCCTGATAGCGGTCGCATTGCTTTTTCTGCCAAACGCGAGGGCGATGATACGGCGCAGATTTACGTGCTTGATGTTGCGATGGGCGGCGAGGCCGTGCGCGTGACTTCTCTTTCTACGGGCGCGCGCTCGCCTCAGTGGAGGCCGGACGGCAAGGCGCTGCTTTTCACCAGCACGGTCTATCCGGGCGCGATGGATGACGAAGCGAACAAGAAGATTGCGGCAGAGCGCAAGGCGCGGAAGTATCATGCGCGCGTTTATGAAACCTTTCCTGTGCGCAACTGGGACAAGTGGGTTGATGACATGCAGGGTCATCTCTTCGTTCAAAGTCTTGAGCAGGGGTCGAAAGCCAAAGACATCTTTGCTGGAACAAGGTTGGTCGCAGAGCGCGGCTTCGCGGGTCGCGTCACGGATGCGGGCGAAGAGTTTGACGCAGTGTGGACGCCCGAAGGCGATGCAGTGGTTTTCGTTGCGACGACGAAGAGAAACGCTGCGGCCTATTCCAACTACAACACCTCGCTCTTCAAAGTCGCGGCGACAGGCGGCGAACCTGTGCAACTGACAACGGGCGATGATAGCTTCAGCCATCCGGTCTTCAGTCAGGATGGTAAGTCTCTTTACGCAATCTTCCAGATAGAAGGCAACGGCAAAGTCTATAACCTTGACCGGCTGGCAAAATTCTCATGGCCTAATGTAGCGCAGCCCGTCATCCTCACAGCTAACTTTGATCGCTCGGTTGGAAGTTTCAGTGTAACTCCCGATAGCAAGACCATCTACCTGACGGCTGAAGATGCCGGAAACGAAAAGCTCTACGCGCTTCCTGCCAGCGGCGGGGAAGCCACGCTTGCGATAGAGATGACGCGCGGCGTCTATACTAATCTGAAGATTCCCCAGAAGGCCGCTTCAACGATTCTCATAGCCAACTGGGAAAGCGCGATGAATCCGCCCGAAGTTTTTCGTCTGGACCTGAAAACAAAGACGCAGCAGCCGCTCACGGATTTCAACGCGGGCGCTGTGGCTCGAATTGACTGGCAGCCCGTTCGCCATTTCTGGTTTACGAGCAAGGCGGGCAAGCGCATACACAACATGATCGCTCTGCCGCCAGCGTTTGACGAGAATAAAAAATATCCTCTGCTCGTCGTCATGCACGGCGGACCGTATAGCATGTGGCGCGACAACTGGGGCTTGCGCTGGAACTACTACATGCTTGCGCGACTCGGTTACATCGTTCTACTGACGAACTACTCAGGCTCAACAGGCTTCGGCGAAAAGTTTGCGCAGGGCATTCAGGGCGATCCGCTGGCTGGTCCGGGCAGCGAGATCAACGAAGCTGCGGACGAAGCTATCAGACAATTCAAGTTCGTTGATGGCACGCGACAGTGCGCTGCGGGCGCAAGTTACGGCGGACACCTTGCAAACTGGATGCAGGCGTCAACGACTCGCTACAGATGTCTAATCAGCCACGCAGGACTCATCAACCTGGAATCGCAGTGGGGAACGAGCGACACAATCTACGAGCGCGAAGTTACAAACGGCGGACCAGTCTGGGAGCAAGGCTCTGTCTGGCGCGAGCAGAACCCTATTCGATTCGCAAAGAATTTTCACACGCCAATTCTGCTATCAGTCGGCGAAAACGACTTTCGCGTGCCGCTCAATGAGACGCTTGAGAACTGGAGCGTGCTTCAACGCCTGCGCATCCCCAGCCGCCTGATAGTCTGGCCCGAAGAGAACCACTGGATTCTGAAAGGCGAGGACAGCCGTTATTTCTATCAGGAGGTTTACGCCTGGCTGAAGAAGTACATAGGAGATGCGAACACCAGGCCAACTGAGTAGCTGGATTGGAAGCGTAGGTACGAGCTTCTTGAAGCTATCAGTCATCGCCTGTCCAAGCACTAAGCGAAACCGGTTTGTATCTTATAGCCGCTTGCAATTGCGTGTAGCTGAGAGCGGCTATAATTATCGCTTACTTAACCATTGATGGAGTGACATAATTTTAGCCCAGATAGAGTCGGAGAATCCTGACACACCGAGAGCCGAGAGCACGCCCAGGGCAACGAGCGCGACGAGCGCGATGATGATTGCGGCCTTGAATATATTCAACCATCTGTTTCGGCTGCGAATGATGTCACTCAGGATGCCCGTAGCCAGATGAACCGCCAGAGTGATGGCGAATAACATGAGGGCGAATTGCTGAACGGGGCGGAAAAGTAGCAGTGTGCTCGAAACGACGAGCAAGACCTCGAAGAAGTAGAGCAGCTTAAGCCAGTGGCGAAAGATTAGATTCGGCAGGCTGTGCGGCACTGCGACTTCAACCAGACTCCAGAAAACTTGTCCGAGGCGCGCAATCCAGGCCACATACTTATTGCTGACGTTGTAGCTATCCGAAAGGCCGTCGAATATTTTCCCGATGATGGTGGTGGCGCGTGCTGCGCTGCGCAAAGTAGATTCAGGTTGCAGACGACTGCGCTCCTCGTAAGTGTCTAAATAACGTTGCCTGACCTGTCGCGCATCTACCAGCTTGTCGAGACAATCTTTCCATCTCTCTTCCGTTGCGTTTGTTTTAAGCGCATTGAGGAAATCATCCAGAATCGCTGGCTCAGCCTTGCCTGATTCCGTTCGCATAGCTACTTCTATGAGCAGGTCGCTCAATTCCGTTGTGCCTAACTTCTCGACTGTCTCGCAGATGATGGCGGCCTGCGCTTCTCCTACGAGTTGGCGTGTGAGCGGGTGGTCCGGCAGAAGGGCGTTGATGATGCGCTCCGCTCCGTCCAGTCGTCCCCATAGAATATCGTTTTGCCGCCAGGACTTATCCAGGAAAGCTCCGAAGTGTCCGAGCGCCGTGCCCGCAAGCTTCCGGCAACGAGTCTTGCGCTCGTTAATCAAACTCGTGGCATCTTCCGGGCTGATGCGAAAGACTTCGACCGTCGAAGCTTCACCTATGTCCGTGTTGTAGAGAATCGGGAAAGTGATAACGTCGTAGTCGTCGTAATTCTGATAATAGTGCTTGAGACACTGGCGCGCCGCAGTCTGTGCCGGACTTTCATCTGCATGTGGAGCGAGCGCAGCCAGACAGTCTTTATCCGCTCTGCTCATGACCGGCGCAAGAGAAGTCTTCAACTTCGTGGCCGTCTCCTCAAAGAGTTTCCAGACCTGCGGGTCTGCGTCAAGCAGAGCGCGAGCGCGGCGTACAGCCTCCTCTTCAATATAGGCCGGGTCGGTCTGTTGCCATACGGCGGGTTCTCTCTCGCCTTCGGAGGAAATAGCGCGCGGTCTCTCTTTTCCGCAAAAGTATTGGAGAATGGGCGGAATCGGCGCAGCTTCTACGTTTGATTTTACGGCTGGAGCAACTGCTCGATCTATGTCAGCGATTAAATTCTGGATTTCATCATAGACTGGACTGACATGAGCGAGAGGCGGAGTTTGACCATTCAAGTGCGACTTTTGATTACCGTCTTCTGGCCGCTTGCGTGAACGAAGCGTGCGTCCAATACGAAGAAGAGAGGCGTAATTTCGATTGAAATGTCGCTTGAGCCTCAGAAGCTCATTGCGAAACTCTCTCTTCTCCTCACCAGACAGTTGAGGTCTCTCGGACCAGAAAGGCTTGTCATACTTCTCGGCGGTCGAGCGCGCCTCTTCATCCAGATGATACAACTGATCGCTCTTAATCAGCATGAAGTTGGCGCGCCGCTGCGGATACGAAAGATCAAACTCATGCAGAAATCTATTCATGGTCGGTCGCTGATCGTCCGCGTTATCCCGATACTCTATATATTTTTTGTCGCGCCAGGCGCGAACCAGCGAGCGCAGGACCATGAAGTATTCCGACTCTTCATCAAAGCCAGCGACGCGCGCGACCAATTCGGCCAGATGGTCTGTGAGCGCGGCGATCTCAAGGCGATGGTAGGCCACATAGCAACTCCCTTTTCTTTTAATCATGTCGCTCAGGTCAAGCGTGGCCCATTCATCATCCGTCAAGTCGGGTTTAGCCCATAAAGCATTTTCGTCTTCGGGCTGCGGCATACCGCAACCGGACGACCCTCCCAATCGCGCCCGTTCCACATCTCTCTCAACACCTTTGACGATTCGATTCACGCGCTGAACCATTCGATTGCGCTCGCGCACGCGCTCTAAATCCTCACGTATGGTCTCGTAGCGCGGAAGCGTATATACATCAAGCACGGTTTTGAAAACGTCAGGCTTTTCTTGAATCTCCCTTTTATCCTCAGGGTGTTCCGGCGAAGGCTCTATGTAGATTAGTTTTCGCGTCACAGGCACGGCGGCGTGCCTGATCGTCAACGTATCTACGGCGTAAGTGAAAGGCTTATTGTCCAGATAGCCGCCGTCGCCGAATGCGCGTTGAGGAAATCTGACGGTAGAGACACCGCGCGGGTCCAGATAGTCTTTATAAAAGGGCTGCCATAGCGCACTATCGGACTTACAATTCTCAACGTCGCGGTATTCCGGCAGCTCTTCGATGATCTTGTCCGTATCGCACAGGCACATAGGCTCGAAGGCGAAGGGGAACGAAGAGGTCGAGCGCGCTGCATAAGCTAGAAACGGATTGTACTGGCGCTGGAAATCGTTGCGGTCCTCACTCTCACCGCTGACATTGCTCTGAGAGTATATGAAGTGAATCACATTGCGATGCCGTCGCTCATACACTATCTCATTGCTCAATCTCAATGGCAGAGCAACGCCTTGTAGGTCCGTGGCGGTGACGTAAAGGTCCAACTCCTCGACATAACCTGTGCGAAGCTTCTGCTCAAAGCCGCTTCCATTCTTCTCCATCCCGTTGAATGCTTTGAGCAACTCAAGGTACATTCGATTGCTATTGAGTAGCGAAGTAGGAGATTTTGAGAGGGTCAGAGGCGGCTCGATTGATTGCCTGTCATTCAACAAGCGATCAATATCGCCCTGTTCGATCCATAGCTCCTGCAACTCGTCCAGACTCTGCCCGTTGGCGAGCGCCTTGGCGAGAAAGATGCCGTTGATGCCGCCCGCGCTCGTTCCCGAAAGTATGTCTATAACGAAGCGCGTATCAATCCGGCTGTTCTTATTCAAGAGATCATCCAACTCTTGTGCGCTTGTCTCCGTTTTAGAGAGCAGATAGCTCACCTTGCGATAGACGCGCTCGCTGCCCGTCAACTTATCAGCCTTGATGGGCGCGCTACTTTCTTTTACGCCAGCGCCATTCGTCGTGGTCTGCGCCGTCGAGCGCACCATCCGTAAAAGCTCCTGCGAGACGCCGTTGATATAGACTGCCAACGAGACGCCGCCGTACATGACAACCGCGAAGCGTACCTCTTGTGTATGATCCGAAGAAGATTCTAAAGCCGTCTCGGTGTGGTTATCGGGCATAAATACTCCTTAGTTTGATGCGTACATCAGTTGGGCAATCAGGCATCGACCAGGATGGCGTCGCTCGCCTTCTCGCTAATCATGTATATGGCCGTGACTATAAAGAAGCCGGGGATACGCGGGAACACGGAGGCATCTACGACGCGCAGATTCTTTGTGCCATAGACGCGGAAATTACTATCGAGCACCGCCATAGGATCGTCACTCAGTCCAATCCTGCATGTGCAGGATGCGTGATGACCCCAGGCTTCACTTTTAATGAACTCTTTGATTTGCTCGCGTGTGCTTACCTGCGGTCCGGGAATCAATTCCTGCTTGTCAATGTTACTGATATGCTCATTCATTCTTCGCACGAACTCAACACCATTGACAACGGAGTCCAGATCATCGCCCGTCGTGTCGCTGCCTTCGTCAAAGTAACGAAAGTTAATTTCGGGTCTGTCGAGCGGATCGCTCGATTTTAGTCTCACGTATCCGGCGGTGTTGCGCGTGTGAGCCTTTAGAATGGCCCATGTGAAGATATTCTTGTATTGCTGAAGAGCTTTGGAATAGCCCGGATAGTAGCCTTTGAAAAAACCGGGGACGCCGAAGATGTAGAGGTCCGGGTCTGCGTTCTCTTTCTTCGACTTCTTGATGATACCCAACAGTGCTCCGTTGGTCGTATAGACTCCGCTACGGCTCGTCTGCCACTCAACGAAGCACGGGTCACCCTGCTGTCCTTCGAGCGGCGCAGTGAAGGTAGCGTCCTTCAAGAGAGCGAAGTTGCTCTTGACCTCCGTCACCACGCAGACCTCATAACGGTCCTGCAGATTTTCGCCTACGCCCGGAAGGTTCACGCGGACCTTTATACCGAATCGCTCCAGTTCATCTTTTGGCCCGATTCCTGAGAGCTTAAGAAGTTGCGGGGTGTTGAAAGCTCCGCCTGAGAGAATGACCTCTTTGTTGACCAGCACTTTTTGGTGCATCGCTCCCGCGCCACCATTGGCGTTTGGGTCTGCGCGATAGAGATGCTTGCCGTCAAGATACTCTACGCCGATGGCTCTGTTCTCATCATCAAAGAGAACTTTCGTCACAAGGGCATTGAGCTTGACGATCAGGTTGTCCGGGAACTGTTGTTGGACCGCACGAATATATTCGCGCGTGCCTGTGCGCTGCCCGTTGCTCGTCGCCAGAGGTGTGAAGGCCAACCCTTCGGGGCTTTTCTGCGCGACGCGCCAATCGTTCGGGTCAAAGTGTGTCTCGAAGCGCGCAAGCGGGCTGCCTACATGTTCGCTCAATGCCTCTCTGGCGGCTGAGTAGATGATCTCAAGCAACTTCAAGTCTCTGAGAACAAGTTTAGGATTGGCCTCGTTGGTCGTGAGCCAGCCGTTGAAACCGTGACGGCTGGGATTTGCCGACTCCATACGAATGACTCGCAAGAGAAAACCGATCAATCTCAGCAGTAGATTCCTAGGAGTTTTTCCGACGTACTGGCATTTTTCAAGACGCTCGAAATATTTTCGCATGTTGTCGCTGCGCCATGACGGGTCGCCCGTGAGGTCTGCAATCTTGTCCCAATCACTGTTGTGCGGGTAAACGGTAATCATGGCATTGTGCGCGGTGCATCCTCCGAGCGTGCCCGCGCGCGGATACCAGATGCCGTCCTCATCTTTCACAAACTTGGTATCACGCTGCTGTCGCTGTTCGTCTTCATAATGGCGCACGAAGAAGTTCCATTGCTGTGCCTTATCTTCTGTCGCCAGCCCGTGAAAGCATGGCACTTGATAGTTAAAGTCTTCGGAATCGCCGCCCGCTTCAAGCAGCAACACCTTATGCCCTGCCTTAGCAAGATTGGCCGCCACAGGACCACCGCCTGCGCCCGAGCCGACCACCACATAATCAGGTTGAGGGTTTGCCTGGCTCTCAATGTTCTCGCTCATCTTTCTCCTTAGAAGGTTTTCAAGAACTCAATCAGAGCCTTCTTGTCATCGTCAGACAGTTGCGTTCCGAAGTAATGGCCGCGATCCTCTATGAAGTCCGGGCAGTTACTTATCTTCAAAAGCGCAGGGGCTACTTCCTTTTTCATCAACTCGGCTGCTGCCGCATCGTCCAGATTCTCGTTTTCAATCCTGTGCAGTGCGCTTCTGGTTTTAAGTACGACATTGAGCAGGTCCGAAAAGTCCGCTTGCGAGTTGATGCTGCCGAGCAGGTTGACGGGAGTTCCCTTCGGAATTGGGCCAAGCACTAAGTCTCCCTTTTCACCTGCGAGGAAGTAGCTCAACATCATCAGGCCAACTGCCAGCACGACGATCACAACTCCTAAGCCGCCCAGGAGCAGTTTATGTTTTCTGCGTAGCCCAAAGATGAACAGGGCGATGCCGAGGATGGCGAGTATCAATGGAAGCAGCCAGGGGTAGGCCAGGATTATGCGGCTGCGGTAGCCTAGCGTTGACTGGAATGCTTCCGGCAGGTAAACGGCGGGGATGCGCAAATAGCTCTTCTGCTGTGTGACCCAGATGGAATTTTTATCATCGCGCTTATCGGGCCAGAGCAGTTTCGTAATTGCGTCATCGAAAGCTTCCATGCGCCCTTTGACCGAAGGGTCTCCGGTATATTTTCCGAGCGCATTGTTATGGAAGAAGGGCGCTGTAGCCCAGATGCTTACGAGCGTGGGCACGCGATAGTATCCAGGTCCACCGCTCGGCATCTTAAACTTATTGGTAGAGCCATCGAAAGGGTTATAAACCTCTATCTCGCCGACCGAAGGCGAGTTCTTGTAGTTCTCCGAAGAGAAGTTGTCCCAGATGTGACCGCGCGTGGCGTTGGTGGCGAGGGCGCGCGCCGCGTTGGTTTTAATCATGGTGACGGGCAGGCGCTGGTCTATAGAGAGATAGTTGTCCGTAAGGAAGTCAGGCTTCACCACCTCTTCACGCGCCCAACGCATGTAATCGTCAGATGAGAAGCGATCATTGAAGCTGATGTTAGGCGGCTGTTTGCTCGAATGGCAGGCCATGCAGTTTTCGGCGAAAACAATCTTGCCGCGATTCAGGACTGTTTGATCTTTGGTCTGGTGGTCCGATCCGCCGGGCGCATCAGCCAGGTGCATAGGAGTTGCAGTCTTCAGGAAATATTTGGCGAGGTTATCCATGCGCGGCTCTGTCGCCTGCCAATAGACAGAATCCTTCTGGCTCTTGGTAATCTCGATTGGCGACTGCTTCCTGATGCCTATGAGTAGATTGTGGTGTTGCAGCCATTCCTGATGGTATTCGCCTATGTTTATGTAAACGCGGTCAAGCGCGCCGTAGAGTCCTATGGAGTCTGCGCCGTCCATTAAGATGTGCGGGACATTTCTGGTCTCGTCGCGCGGGGGCAAGTAGAGCGCGCCGCCCGCAACTTTCTCAGGCACGGCCTCTGCCAGACGCGCGCCGACATTAAAGAGCGGGTTCATCGCGTTGGGATTGTTAATCGAATCGGTTGAGATCAAAGATGTATCAATCGTGCCGCGCGGCGTGGCATCCAGCAACTGGTAAACAAAGCTATCTGGCTTCAATTCAGCGCCGAAAATCTGGTTGACCTTGAAATACTGGTTGCCAATATTTGAAGAGAGATTTTCCAGTTGCGGATTTTCGGGATCGTCCGGCGGACGCAGCGGGTTCATCTGAATGTGACAGAAGGCGCAAGCCATCCCGACGCGGTAAGGGCGGATTAAGTTCGGGTCATTGAAATAGTTTGGATCGTTGTAATACTTCTCAGCATCCCAGTGCTGTTTAGCCGCCGCATCGAAGGCCGGATTCGGATAGAGTCTGAGTCCCAGTATTCCGCTCGCCTTTCCGTAAACTTTAGGGTCTATCCCTTCAGGCTCCGGTCCAACCCTTTCGTCAAGCCACAGTCCATACTGGTCCTGCTTCGACGCCTGTTTGAAACCAGGCTCGTTGACCAGTCCCATATCCTTGAAACGGCTTGGGCGCTTTCGCGAATCAAGAGTCTTCAGAAGGTCGCTGAG
>QHXM01000253.1 GCA_003222945.1 Acidobacteriota bacterium | reverse complement strand
CTATCGCAACAGCCGCACAGGGCGGAGCAGCGTTTCGCTTTCAACTCATCTGGGCGATAGCTCTGGGCGGACTCTGTCTGATATTTCTAGTAGAACAATCTGGCAGACTCTCAGCCGTCAGTCGTCACACCATTCCCGATGCCATACGCGAGCGCTTCGGTTTCAGCTACTACATCTTTCTGCTGATTGTTATTGCCCTCGTTATGCTTTTAGTTTTAGGCGCTGAAATCGGAGGCATCTGTGTCGCGCTGGAATTTGTAACGGGCATAGGCTTTCAGTGGTGGGCTGTGCCCGTGGCAATTCTTCTCTGGCTGATTATATGGAAGGGAACTTTCAGCTTGATAGAGAATGGCGTCTCGCTATTAGGCTTGGTCACAGTCTGCTTTCTGGTCGCGGCCATAATGCTTCATCCGCCCTGGAAAGATGTGGCGATGGGTGCGCTGCCGACTCTGCCGGACCACGATAAGGTGCATTACTGGTTTGTGGTCGTGAGCATACTTGGCGCTTCGATCTCGCCTTATCTGATGTTCTTCTACTCTGCGGGCGCAATCGAAGACAAGTGGGACGAAAGTTACTTGAGCGTTAATCGCGTCATAGCAACGACGGGGATGAGCTTCGGAAGCATTCTTTCCATCGCCGTGCTTATTGTCGCCGCGATGGTCCTGTTGCCAAGAGGCATACAGGTCGAGCATTACGCTCAACTGCCGCTGATTTTGATTGACGTGCTCGGCTACTGGGGATTCATACTCTTAGCCGCGTCGCTTGGCATTGCGTGTCTTGGCGCTGCGCTTGAGATTACGCTCGAAATCGCATACATGGTCGCTCAGGGGTTCGGCTGGAACTGGAGCGAGAACCAGCGCCCACTTGAAGAAGCACGCTTCAGTCTGGTCTATATCATCGTCATCATCATGGGCGCGCTACTTGTCATTGTGGGCATTGACCCTTTGAAGCTTACAATCTTCTCTATGGCGCTCACAGCCGCAACGCTGCCTGTCGCAATCGTTCCGTTTCTATTTCTGATGAATGACAAGAGCTACGTGCATGAGCATCGCAACAGTTTTTTCAGCAACGCGGTCGTGCTTTTGATTATCGGCCTGGCGTTCGTGCTTGCGATTGTGACTATTCCTTTGGAAATATTTGGAGGTTAAAGATGGAGCTTGTGCGCGACTGTCTAGATAAGCAGTTGATTGACCGCAATGGGCGGAAGATGGGAAGAGTTGACGGCATCGTGATGGAGTTTGAAAGGGGCGTGCGCCCGCGCGTTGCTTTTCTGGAAGTGGGCGCAGTCATACAGGCGCGGCGTCTTAATTCGCGCCTTGCAAAGTGGGTTGAGCGAATCTCAAAAAGGTGGAAGGTGGACCGCAACGATCCTTTCCGCATCCCCTGGTCGAAGGTTGTGCTCTCCGGCATTGACGTGACGGTTGCCGTGGACGCAGAAGAGACGCCTGCGCTCGCTTGGGAGAAATGGCTGCGCAGGAAAATCATAGGGCGAATTCCGGGAGCGTGAAGGGAATGGCAAAGCAGGAAATCAATCTTGAGTTGTTGATAGGCAAGCGTGTTCGCGCCTTGAACGGCAGATCAATCGGGTATCTGGAAGAGATTCGCGCGGAGTTGAAGGAAGGCGGATGTTTTGTTGAAGAGTATCTCATCGGAGCTTACGCCATGTTTGAAAGACTCGCGGCCCTTTCAATCGGTCGCGCGATCCTGCAACTGTTCGGCGCAAGGAAAAAACATGACGGCTACAGAGTGCCGTGGAACAAGTTGGATTTGACAGACCCGAAGCGCCCGCGCTTGCTTTGCGAGGTTAACGAGTTGAGGACGCTTGATGGAGAACAGAGTGAATATTAAAAACAGTTTGCAAAAGCTGGATGGGCCGCGTCTGCTCCGCCTGTCCATCATCATCGCGCTTTGCTTCTGCTTCGGCTGCTCGAAGAAGCCGAAGGGGCCGCTCGCTTTTGTCAGCAATGAAAAGGATGGAACAGTCACGGTCATAGACACGGCGACAGACACGCCGGTCTTCAGCATTCAAGTCGGCGCGCGTCCTCGCGGAATACGAATCAGTCCTGACGGAAAACTTCTTTACGTTGCGCTGAGTTATCCGAGCAATAAGCGCGAGGGCGAAGATAAGATCGCGGCGATTGATATTGAGAGCTACAAGGTAGTAGCCAAGTACGACGCGGGCACGGACCCGGAGCAGTTCGCTTTAAGCCCGGACGGGACGCGCTGCTACATTGCGAACGAGGATGCGGGAACTGCTTCGGTCACGGACCTCAAGAAGAATCAGGTTATAGCAACTGATGTCGTAGGGCTTGAGCCTGAAGGCATCGCTGTCAGTCCAGATGGGCGATGGGCTTATGTGACTTCGGAAAGCAGCAGCAATGTCTCGGTCATTGACACTCGGACCAATCAGGTTGTGAAGACTTTTATCGTTGACGCGCGGCCACGCGAGGCGATCTTTTCGCCGGACGGCGCGCAAGCCTTTGTTACGGCAGAGAACGGCGGAACGGTCTCCGTGATTGAAACTCAAAATCACACGGTTGTTGACACGATTAAATTCCCGCGCACGGAGCCGCAGGTGAAACCGAAAGGCGCTGTTCTAACGAGCGATGGCCTTCGGCTCTACGTCGCAACGGGACGCGGCAACAGTGTTGTCGTCATTGACACAAAGACTCATCAAATTCTCACGATGATTCCTGTCGGGCAACGCCCCTGGGGAATCGCAATCACGCCGGACAACAGGAAGGTCTATACGGCCAATGGACTGTCGAATGATGTTTCAGTCATTGATGCGGCGAGCAACAAGGTCGTTCGAACGATCAAAGCGGGCGATGGCCCTTGGGGCGTTGTGATTAAGCCCTGAAAGGCAGTGGCGCGACGCTCATGCTTTTACAATCAAGCGATTTCATAACCGTCCAGTCTGAATTGCGGCACGCGCTGTACGTCGGTTGAGTGACAAGTGATGAAGTTTTGAAAGTTAGACATTAGACGACCAACCTTCACGCTGTGAACGCTTCCTTTTGCTCTCTCAAAAAATCTGACCTGCCATCTCTCTTTATCAATGCGCGCGGAATCCATTCGATGCAAGTCATCTATGAGGTTGATTCCTGATTCTGTGCGAACGAAGAACTCTGCTGCCTGAACGTGATGCGAATAGCAGGCGCGGCCTCTATATTTTTGATTAACGATTCGCCCCTCTTTGTACTCTCTCATGATCTCTTTTCCAGACTCTTCGCGGACGTGCGCGTAAAAGAGTCCGTGAGGAAAGCAGACCAGATTGGCTGCGAAGCGGTCTCCGCCGACGTGCGATGATTGCCAGACCGCTTGTTCATCCTCTCTGCGTAGAGACTTGAAAAGCGGGAATCCGAACTTGGCGCAGCACTTGTCGCGCCGCCCGTGCGTGCAGACAAGATAGAGAGGTTCGCTCGTGATGCTCCCGCCCGAAGAGAGATTTCCTGCGGCGACTTCCGCAAAGTCAATCTCCATCAACAGCCGATAGTCTTCTAACTCAAATTTGACGATGAAAGGTTCACGCTCGCGGCAGCGTATGACGAACAAATTGACGGTCTCTCTGCAAACCCTGTCCTGTTTTATGAAGAGGACTCTTGAGCGAGGAATTGTTTTAATAACCTGCTTGAGATGAGCTTTAATCTCGGCGGATAGATTGCTGTCGTCGAGAGCCTTAACGCCCCAGCCGAAAGGGTATTCAATCAGAATCCAGACCTCTCCGATTGACGCAGACCCGAAAACTTTTTCCGAAGCGCTGCGAGATAGATCAGAGCAGTAGAAGGATTCAAAGGCCATGTTCAGCGGTGACGCTCTACAAGCGTGACGAGACCGTGGAAAAGCAGTTCGTTCAAAAGTGCGCGAACCTTCTCTTCATCAATCGTAGCTCCAGCAGCTTCGCACAACTCTGAGACAGAACAGACATTTCTATTTTCGAGACGGCGAAAAAGCGGTAGAGTTTTGGCCGCGAACCTCCAGTGCTTCTTGTTGCAGTCGAATTCCAAAACTCCATCTTTAACTGCGATGTTAACGGGGCGCGGCGCAGTAAGTCTTATAAGCGTGCCGGAAGATAAAATATCGTTCATCACGCTCAGCGGCAAACAGGTTTGCGGGCGCGGTAGGGCAAGCGCATCCGTTTCGTCTAAGTAGCGTTTGAGAAGAGATTCATCCCACTGAGCCAAAAGCTTCTCTTTCAACTGACACATGTGCGATTGGCTTTCTCTATCAGAAGAAAAGCGCGGCAGGTCTTTGCGAAAAGCAGCTTCGGCAACCATCTTGTCAACGAACCAGCGTAAGAGATCAACGCCGGTCCGATTGTGAACGCCGACTGTCAGATGAAGCGTCGCTTCGGCCTGTGGCTCTGCTACGTGCCACCACCCGCGCGGGATGTATAGAACATCTCCGTCCACGAGCGTTCCTTCCCAGAGCGGATCAAAGTCTGGTTTCTCGGCAGTGCTGCGATCAGAGGCTAGAGGAAAGGCGCGCGTCATGCCGTAAACTTTCCATTGCTTACGGCCTGCGACCTGAAGAATAAATACATCGTGGTCGTCAAAGTGCAGATCGAAACCCTTCTCAACCTGCCATCCGGCGTAAGCGTTAATCTGTATGTGCTCGCGGAAGAAGAACTCTAAACTTTCGGCCAACTCGCGCAATGGCGCATGGAGTTCGTCAACAGCATCGAGTACGAGCGTTGCCCCTTCGCGCAATTGCTTTGTCAGTTCAGTTGATAGAAGTCTTGGGATTGCGGACCGTGCGCGCGTGCTTCTTGCGTATCTGAGATAAGAGGATGCCGGAAGATTCTTGCCGCTGCGAGCAAGGCGAAGGCGAGGGAAGTCCAGGCGATGCTCCGCCAGAATCTCGTTCAAGCGATTCCAGGGAAGAAGATGCGTGAACTTCCCCCGCCAACCCAATATATGCCTGTAAGTCTTGCCCCAGGTTGTTTGCAGAAACTCTTCCGGCAGACACGGCTCTAAAAGTTTCTCAAGAGTGTTGATTGACCCGTTCATTCAAGGCCGTTCGGCTGCCGCGTCAACTCGCGTCTCTTCCGTCTGTGTCGCCGCTTGTATCTGTTGTATCGCTGTCGCCAATGCCTAATGGCTTCGAGCCGTCGGCGTCAACTCCCGTGTCAGTTCCGTCCGCGTCTGAAGCGTCAGTGCCGTCGGCGTCCGAGCCGCCTCCTGCGTCGCTGCCGTCCGAATCGCTCGTGTCGCTGCCGTCCGAGTCAGTTCCATCTGAATCCGATGTATCGGTTGCGTCCGAGTCGTCTGCCAAGCGATAAGAGGTGTTAGAACCCTCTGGCGTTAAAGGTTCGACCGAGAGCAGGAGTCCTGATGACGGCTGCTCAACTGTTTCGTCCGGTCTGAGATCGTTCTGTTCTGGCATGTAGCCCTCCTTAAAAGACAGCTCTAGCTTTGATTCCAGAAGCTTAAAAAATGGTGTTGCTGAAAGCTTGCGCCCATTATCAAATTCTTTTCGCCCGAAGACAAGTACGGGGATAATTATTTTTCTGAAATGTAGTGAAAGGGAGAGAATAAATGTTATATCTTATCAATTGCGGAATGCGGATTTTAGATTGCGGATTTAATAAAGACGAAAGCGATCTTGTCTTTTCAGTCCTCATTCCGCATTCCAATCCGCAATCGAACGGACTTTCATAGTTATAAGGAATCAGACGATGAAAAGATGCCCTGCGTGCCAGCGCACTTATGAAGACGATTCGCTCGCGTTCTGTCTGGAAGACGGCTCGACTCTTGTGAGCGAGGGGTCGGCTGCATCTGACCTTCCAGCGACATTGATAATTGCAGACCCGCGTCTTACGAATCCTGTGCGACCTGAGACCGCGCCCGTTGCGCCCGTGCAGCCTAGACCTCCTCAACCTTACACACAGCCTCAACCCGCTTGGTCGCCAATGCAACAGCCGCAGATGTATCCGATGATTTCACCGAGACAGGGAAGAGGGCTGGCTATAACATCACTCATCTGCGCCATAGCAGGATTCCTACTATTAGTGATCTGCATCGCTCTTGGATCGGCTGGCGCTAATCCGAATCTGCTCGGAGGAATCTTTCTCCTGAGCGCGCTCATTGGTCTGGTCGGCGCGGTGCTCGGTATCGTCGCCGTTGTAAAGGCAGGTCGTGACACAAGCCCGCAGAACTCGAAAGCTATGGCGGTCGTCAGTCTGGTCCTGAACTGTGTATATCTGTTGATTGTCGTAATCATCCTGACTCTGGGCGTGATAGCCAACTCTCGTTGAGCTATAAAAAAAGGGGAGCGCAACGCGAAGCTTTTCTGCCTTTGACCCAAACGAATGCTGAATGGATCGAATCGCTCACGGCGAAAAGCAAGGATGAAGGATGAAGTTAGGACAAAAGCGTTTTAGTTCAGCATTCAGCGTTCATCGTTTTACTTCATCTTTCATTCTTGCTTTTCAACGGCAACCGCACTGTAAATGTAGCGCCGTCATCACTCTTTGCCGATACTTGCCCGCCGTGAGCTTCCACCAACTCTTTGACGAGGGCCAGGCCAATGCCTAAGCCTCCGTGCCTTCTGGTCGAAGACCCATCGGCCTGCCGGAAGCGATCCCACACGAAGGGAAGAAACTCCTGCGTTATGCCTTCGCCAGTATCTTCTACTTCAATGGCAATCCAGCGCGAAGCCTCTGCTTCATCTTCCGCGAGCATGATGCCTGAGCCGTCTATAAGGCGCGAGCGCACAGTTATGCGACCACCTTCGGGCGTGAATTTCACCGCGTTGTTCAGTAGATTCCAGACAATCTGCTGTATGCGATGCGGGTCAACATAGATTGCGGGAAGATTCTGCTCTAACTCAAGTTGTAAATCCTGATGGCGCGCAACGACGGACGAGCGGACCACCTGCACCGCGTCCAAGATTGAGAGATTGATGTCCGACAGTTTGCGATCAAGCCGCAGCACGCGGCGCTGTATGCGCGACAGATCGAGCAGGTCAGAGATTAACTGCGTGAGCGATGAAGCAGAATTTTTTATGACCTCGATTCCGTCCGCCAACTCTTCGTCAAATTCAAGCGCCTCGTTCTCGCTCAATAAATCAACCCAGCCTTTGATCGCCGTCAAAGGGGTGCGTAGCTCGTGCGAGAGTGTCGCAAGAAATTCATCCTTCAGCCTGTTGGCTTCGCGCAGTTCGGAGATGAGCCGCGCGTTCTCAAGCGTAGAGCCTATCTGCGTTGCTACGGCTGTCAGCAGATCAACGTCATCTTCTGCCCATCGCCGCTGCCCCGTCGTTTGATGTCCGCTCAGAGAGCCTATGACGCGCCCCTGGTGCATGATGGGTACAACAGCTATGCTCTGAAGCTCTATCTTCTCGATTAAATCCTCTATGCCTTCCGCCAGCCTGTGCTCGCGCACGTCTGAGACAACAAGCGGCTGCCTGTGGTCTTTAACCCATTGTGCAACGGGCGAGCGCTCAACTATCTCAGGATCGCCGCCGATGCGCGCTACACCCTCATCGCACCACTCGCCGTAAATGTCAGACTGCTCGTTGTCTGAGAACACGACCGCGATGCAACGGTCCAGTCCCAGAACCTGACCGATGCGCTCAACAACCATCTCGACGCCGCGCTTCGGCTCAGCCGCTTGCTGTAAAGCGAGCACAAGACGATTGACTACGGCTTCGCGCTCTGCCTGCGCCTGAATTGTTGAGAAAAGTCGCGCGTTTGCAATCGTCTCGGCAGCCTGCGCCGCGAAGATTTCAAGTAGCTGCATGTCGCGCTGGCGAAAGCCGCCGGGACGATTCGCAACATAGACGAAGCCTATCAACTCGCGCTTGATTAGAAGCGGCACGATAAGTACAGAGCGAACACAGTAGCGCGCTATGAACTCTTGATTGAAGCGCTCATCTTTGGAAGGCTCGTTCGAGAAAAACGGCTCGCCTGTTTTGTAGATGTGCTCGCTCTCGAGGCTTCTATAAACGTATTCGCTCGCGCTTTCAGGGCTGAGCGAGAACCGATACTCCTGGATCATTTCGGGCGGCGTATTGTAGCCGGGACTTTCGGCGCGCACAATCTCCTGCCTTCTGTCGTAAGTTGCAAGCAGACATTTTTCGCCGCCCACAAGCTCCGCAATCGCGCTCGTCAACCGCTCGTAAATCTCTGAAGTGTCTGTCAGGGTGGAGAACACGCGCGAAATTTTGTAAAGCCCTTCTAACTCCTGACTGCGGCGACGGCTCGCCTCATAAAGACGTGCGTTCGTCAGGGCGACAGAGACTTGAGCCGCAACAGCGCCAAGAAGTTTCGCGTCATCTTCGGTCCACTCGCGCGGCGCGCAGTTCATGTGAAGTTCAAGAAGCCCTCTGTGTATCCCGTGAACATAAACGGGCGCGGCGAGCACTGAGCAGACATCCAACTTCGTGTAGAGCCTAATCAACTCGTCTTCGTCCATCTCTCTTATATCGTTGTGAGCTACGGGCGCGCCCGCCTCAATCACGCATCGTGCGAACGCGCTCAGGCGAAGCGGTATTCTATGGCCGCGAAGGCTTCCCGTTTCGCGCCGCGCGAGATACTCGTATCCGACTAGCGCGTAATCTTCCTCTCCGTCAAGCAGTGTGACGTGGCATCGGTCCGCTTCCAGCGCCGCGCCCAGAGCGTCAACCGTCTCCTGCAAAACTGCCGAAGGGTCCAGAGAGCCGGAGAGTTTTCTTCCAATGCGCCCGGCCAACTCTTCGCGCCGCGCAGTCGCCTCTAACTCGCGCGAACGCTTCTCTGCCTGTTCGAGCAGGAGAACTTTTTCGATAGCGATTGCGAGCGGCGGCGCTAGACGTTCGAGCGCCAAGAGATGCTTGCGACCGTAAGCATCGGGCTTCCTAGATGTCAGGTTGAGGCTTCCGATTGCGCGACGGGTTGAGAAGAGCGGGCAGCAGACTGCCGAATGAAATCCTTCGCTTTGCAAATCTTTATAAACATTGAAACGTTTTTCTTTGCTCAACTCTGGAATCACGACCATCTCACGCTGCCGTAGAGCTTGCTCTGTGACAGAGCCATGCATGGGAGCGGTCGCGCCCACGGCGAGCGAGCCTGCGTGCTCGCCCGCCATCGCAAAGACACGAAGGGTAAGCCCACCCTCTTCGCATAGAGCAATGGAAGCGCGGTCAAAGGGAATCATCGCGCGCATCTGCTCGCTCGCCAACCCGAAGACCTCTTCAATCGTGCGACTGGAATTTACGGCGGCGACTACGCGGTTGATGACCTCAAGCTGCTCCGTCGCCTCGCGCAGGTAATCAAAGAGCGCGCTCGTTTCGTCGCTCGTCACTACAGAGTCCTGCAAAGCGGGGTCTGTATCGGGGTTATTCGTAAAAACCAGTTTTGAGTTTTGAGTTTTCAGTTTTCAGAACTTGAGTCGCGGCTATCGGCTGAGAACTCAAAACTGAAAACTATTTCCTGCCTTTTCTATGTCGCTCAATAATCCTCAACGGCGTTGCGAAGAAGTCGAACTCTTCGCGCAGGCGATTCTGCAAGTACCTCTCGTAAGAAAAATGAAGACCGGGTCTGCCTCCTGCCGTGAAGAGGACGAATGTGGGCGGGCGCACGGCGACCTGCGTCATGTATTGAACGTGCAGTCCAGAAACTTCATGCGCTCGCGCAAGCCTCGCTCAAACGCCGCAGTCGTTCCGGTCTCCTTGTTCTGCACCGCATCCCACTTGTTCACAGCGATGATGATCGAGCAGCCAGCGTCATGCGCGTAGCCAGCTATGTTCGCATCCAGCGCCGCGACGCCTTCCGCAGCGTCCACGACGACGATTGCCACGTCCGCGCGCTCCAGATTCTTTCGAGCCATTATCACGGACAGCTTCTCCGCCATCTCTTCCGTCTTGCCCCTGCGCCTGATTCCTGCTGTGTCAATAATACGAAACTTCTGTCCCTCGGCTTCGAGCAAGGTGTCAACAGCGTCGCGCGTCGTGCCGGCAATGGGCGAGACTATGACGCGCTCTTCGCCGAGAAGCCGATTGAGAAGCGACGACTTGCCAACGTTCGGTCGTCCAACAATCGCAAGTCGCAACTCACGACGCCTACTCTTCTCTTCCGTCTCATTCGCAACGACAGTATGAAAATTTGCGACCGCTGCATCCAGTAGATCGCCAATGCCGTTACTATGCTCAGCCGAAATGGGAATCACGTCATCAAACCCGAAGCGAAAGAACTCGCCCGCGTCCACTTCGATCTGCGCTGCATCGGCCTTGTTCGCAGCAATGAGCACACGCTTTCCAGTTGAACGAAGCAGCCGCGCAAGCTCTTCATCGAGCGGCGTGATACCTTTGCGCGCGTCCACTACCCAGACGAGCACTTGCGCCTCTTCAATCGCAGACGCGGCCTGCTTCAGAATGTTCGCAGGGATCACAGCATCATCGTCGGGGACAATTCCGCCCGTATCCACAATCGAAAACGCGCGCCCTTGCCATTCAGCTTCACCGTAGATGCGGTCGCGCGTAATGCCCGGCTCGTCCCCTGTGATCGCGCGTCGCTCGCCCGTGATGCGATTAAAGAGCGTGGACTTGCCGACGTTCGGGCGACCCACGATAGCGACGAGCGGCAGAGCGGTAACGCTCGTCTTCTGTGAACCTTCAAGCACGGACGCTTCACGCGCTTCTTCACTGAATGAATCTTCGCTCTGTTCGACACTTTCAGGACTCATAGAATGTTCAAGGGCACGGACAACCTGTTAGAGCTATGTAAGGGAACTTCTTTGGGGCGCGCTCCTGAAGTGTAGCGCGCGGCGGGAATCGCAAGCAAGGATTCCCGGTGAGTTATTGGACCTTGCAGCCGCAGCATGTGAAAGAGTAGGCTATTTGGCCGAAGGCCGAGAGAGTTGCTGAGAGAGTAGATGCCCCGCTGAAGTTTTCTAATCGTCATCAAGATGTTGAAAGGAGCAAGTCCTCGTGCGATGGCCTAACCTCAATCCTGGAACCTGGAAGAGACGACAAACCGGACCAGAGTCGCGCGAAACTGAAAAGGTCGCGCATAACAGCATATCGGTTGAGGTAGCACCTCATCTGTTACTCGGACAGCGAGGCGAACGCCTTGCGGCGGAATATCTGGAACAATTGGGTTACACGCTCGTCGCCTCAAACTTCACTCTGCCGGTCGGTCGCTCGCTTCGCGGCGCAATGATTCATGCTGAGATTGATCTGATCGCTTACGACGGCTCGACTCTCTGCTTCGTAGAAGTGAAGACGCGCCGCTCGGATTGGTTCGCCGCGCCCGAACAGAACGTTGACCTTAGAAAGCAGAGACAGATAGCGCGAGCCGCACGGGTCTATCGTCGCATGTTTGGTTTGACGAGTGCGACCTATCGTTACGATGTTGTCAGCGTTATCCTGCCTGCGATGGATGATGAAGACAAAGTGGCTCGCCCGCGACTTGAGGTCTTGCGCAATTTCTGGACGGACGAGAAGTTTCGCAAGCATCGCTGGGCGGAGACAATGTATGATTGACTGACGGGCCTTGAGCGGAAGCAAACCCCGCTTGACAAGAGCAATTGAATCTGTAGAATTACTTTTCCGCAAGCGGGAGTAACTCAGTGGTAGAGTGCGACCTTGCCAAGGTCGAAGTCGCGAGTTCAAATCTCGTCTCCCGCTCCAAAAGATCAAATATAAAGGCGGAAGGATGAAGGATGAAAAGCCGTCCTAACTTCATCCTTCCGCCTTCATACTTGCTTTTCAAGGCGGCGTAGCCAAGTGGTAAGGCAGAGGTCTGCAAAACCTTTATTCATCGGTTCGATTCCGATCGCCGCCTCCATTTCTTGTCCCAAACGCGCTAGTACAAAACTATGCACCTTCGGTAGTGACCTCATTACATTTGGGAATCAAGGAACTGCGCTGCGATAGCCCAACACCTCGGCTATTGACCAGACATGATCTGTAATGCCTTGCCTCATGGCAGGTGTCT
>QHXM01000252.1 GCA_003222945.1 Acidobacteriota bacterium | reverse complement strand
GTGAGCGGAATCTTGATTCGCACGCCATCCGTTGCCCCTTCCGCCTCCTCGCACCAACTAAGCAGCAGCCGGGCGAGCTTTGCCGCCGCCGATGGCGCTTTATCGAACGGGCGGAATAGATCGCAACTGACATGCACGTTGTGTCCAAGAAGCTGCACGACACGAAAGCAAACTTCCGGCTGCTCGTGAAGCAGGCGCAGGAATTTTTGACGGTTGATGAAATCCACGCGGCAGGCTGTCAGTGCTTGGGCAGAGACTTCGTAAGGCTCATTGGCAATCGTCGCGCTCAGGCCGAGCACCTCGCCCGCCTCCGCGATCTCGACAATCCGCTCTCGCTTTCTACCCAGATCAAGAATCAGTCTGGCCCGGCCTTGACGGAGCAGATAAACGCCTTGCGGCGGCTCTCCTTCGGAGAAAATGAGAGAGCCTTTTGGGTAGGCGCGAGTCCGCTTCACGATTTCAAAAGCCCGCACAGTCTCCGTTGATAAGTCTTTCAGGAGTTGGTTTATGCACAGTCTGGAATCGAAGAAACAATCAAGCGATCCTGAGTGATTTGTCGAGCGCATCAGGGCATCCCTCCTCAACTCTTACCTATGCTCTTCTTTGTGCAGGGTCTGATGCCATGACACGGGTCACGTTCGACTGTGACGGAGGTCACAATTACAGAAATGCAAATTTGGAGGAGCGCGCGTTGCTCATCTTCCTCTTTGCATTTTTAATTCTACATTTTGCATTAGTTCGTGATCGCTTCCAGCGCGGCTGTGTCGCGGATGATAAGAGTTGAGCCTTTGAGGTGGATGGCTTCTCTGCCTTTTAATTCGCTGAAGAGGCGTGAGACGGTTTCGCGCGAAGTCCCGATCATCTTGGCTATCTCTTCGTGCGTGAGTCCGAGTTTCAAGCGAATGCCTTGCTCTGTTTGTGTGCCGTTGCCGCGACACCAGTCAAGCAGGAGTCTGGCTAGTTTTTCCAGCGCCGAATGAGAGAGACCGAGCGACCGAATCTGCACGTAGGCTGTGTGGTAGTTCTGGCTGAGATGCTGCGCCACACGAAAACAGGCCTCGCCGTGCTCGCGCAAGAAGCTGAGGAAATCCTCTTTCCTGATGAAGTTGACCTGACAGGTTTCGAGCGTTTCGGCAGTCGCTTTATAGAGTCGATCTGAAACTACTGCGCTCAAGCCGAGCAGTTCTCCGGGTTCGGCGATTCTGAGAATCAGCATCTTGCCGTCCGCCGAACAAACAGAGAGCTTCACGCGCCCGCGACAGAGCATGAAGACACCGCGCGGTGATTGCTCCTCAAAAAAGAGCACAGCGCCTTTCGGATAGATGTTCGTCAGCTTAATGCTCTCCAGAGCCTGCGACGCTTCCGGTGAAAGACGACAGAAGAAGTCTTCCGAATGCAGGTCGCAGGTCTGGCAATTTTCAGTAGCTTGTAGGCCGTTCGGCAAACGCATCAAGCCTCCGTTAGTGGAACTACTCAGCTTTCAATTTCATGCAGTTCTATTCATCGAATGGGCATGACTCTTCGTGCTCCATACTTACATAGAGTGCGAATGCAACCGATATGCCGACCTTGCAGTAACCACTTCGCAACTCTTAACAGTAAATAAGCAACTTGAACCGCTCTCATCTCTAATGTGAAGTGGGCTTTTTCGCGCAGCACCTTGGGGAACTTTCCACAACCGTCATTGAATCCCTTCACCGTTAGCAAGCGATTTGTGCCGCTCCTCATCCGGCACGTCCCTTGCTCTTCAAGGCGTCCACGAATAAGCGGTTGACGGAAGCGGCCTCGCTTCTTTTCATAGCTCTTATCGAACGGAGGAATAGATCATGCTCTGCACCACCGATGCTCAAATCAAAGAAGACCTGATCCGCGAACTCGGCCATGAGCGTCTAGGCGAAATAGAGATCGAAATCAGCGTCGAGCGGTACGTTGTGACTCTGACAGGCACGGTCGAATGCGTCACCGACCAGTTGCTGATTCAGGATGCCGCCTGGCGGACTGAAGGTGTGATGGATGTCATTAATAATCTCAAGGTGAAGAGTCCCGCTTCGGCGCGCACGGATGCGGAGATTGCTCAGTCTGTGCGTCAGGCGCTTGAGTGGGATAGTTTGCTGCCTGAGACGAACATTCGCTTCACAGTGACGAACGGCTGGGTGGCGCTCGAAGGGACAGTCAATCTCTCGCGCGAGAGAATCGGCGCCGAACGACTTGTGCGGCGACTCGCCAGCGTGCGCGGCGTCTATAACAACATCGTCGTCAACCCATCCGAGATCAAAGCGGAGAACATCTGCGACACGATTGGCGAGGAACTAAAACGCCGCGCCGAACTCGAAGCCAAGAGCATTCAAGTTCTCTTAAAGGACGGCACGGTGACGCTCTCCGGCCAGGTTCATTCATGGGAAGAGCGCTGCGCCATCATCAATGCGGCCAGTCGCGCGCCCGGCGTCGAGGCGGTCAAGGATGGCTTAGCTATCAAGCCCTATTTCTAAAGCTCCTCCTGCAAGAAAGAATCGGCCAAGCATTGGACTGAAGAACTTAAAGCCGTTGCCTGGCTGATTCTTTTTGTTCACGCGATTGATTAACCTCTCATAAAAGAGAGTGCGGGATGCGGGAATCAGAAATCCGCTCCCGCATCCCGCACTCTGCTCATTTCTGTTCTGACTCAGACTTCCGAGCAACGCATCATTGCACAATCTTCTGTAGCGTCACAGTAGTCACAGGCTCATCGCCGCCGGAATAGTTGTAAGAGACCCAGTAGCCAGCCTTCGGATAGCGTATGAGTTTACGCATCGCTCCATCTACTGTAGCCTTAATCTCCAAGCCAAGCACCGTTTTACAATCGGGCGCGCCGCTCTTTTCACCCATATAGGTGATCGAGATGGCCTTCACCCGTTGCGCGTTATCGTAGAAGATTTGCGCGACCTCTTTTTCTGAGAAGCTGTAGAAGTCTTGGCCGCCGCTCGAATCTTTCGGGTCGCCGAGTTTATGGCGCACCTCGTTTGCGTTCATCCCGATGGACACGCCTTTATAGTTATGAAAGATCGGATCGGTGTTCTGCGTGACCTCTTCCAGAGAGGCGATATTCTGTGACTGCGCTTTCACACTTGTGCCTGAGACGGTGAGAATGAAAGTTGCGGCCAGAATGAATAGCCCTGCCGGGAATGATCTGAGTAATGAATGTTTGCGAAGCATTTTAGTTTCCTCCTTTCATAGATGAAAGCCCCGCTTGACAGAACCAAACTCACGCGGCGATTAAATGGGAAGACCTCTGATCGCCGCATGTTTGGCTCCTGTTATTGATAATCAACTGCCCTTCTGCTCATCTAACTGATCGCAGTCTCACACTGCTACCGTTTGTTCGATCACTTCACTTGCGAGGCTTGGAATGAACTTCGGTTTGAGCGGATGCGCGACCAGCACCGGACATGGAGCTTGTCTGAGCACGCGATCAACATTGGAGCCGAATAGACCTTCGAGACTGAAGTTCTTACCGTTTGCGCCCATGCAAACAAGATCAATCTTCTCTTCTTTGGCGTAAGAGAGAACCTCCTGATAGGGTCTGCCCCAGCGCACAGCATGTTTGACTTTGCACCACAGATAAGCCTCAGCCCTCACAGCTTTTTGCAGCCGTCGAGCCGCGCTGTGATACGCGCCCTCAATGCTCGTTGGTCCCCAGGCGATCTCCGGCCCGTCGTTCGCTGGCTTCGGGAGAACGTGCAGGAGATGAAGTTCGGCTTGATATTCCTGTGTGAGCGAAAGGGCAAACGAGAGCGCACGCTCCGCATCGTCTGAGAAATCATAAGCGACGAGCACGCGCTTGAGGCTGACTTCGCCGCTCGTCAAACTCACCCACTCGCGCTCCTGGGAGTGGATGACGAGCACAGAACATGGTGCGATGCGGCATACAGTTTCAGCAGTTGAGCCAAGCAGTGCGGCGCGATGCGGGCGGCGACGTGAACGCATGACGATCAAATCAACGCCATGCTCCGCAGCAGCACGCGCGATGGCCTCCGCCGGATCATTGCCGCCTTCAATCAACAAACCTTCCCAGTTGATGCTTGCGAGATCGGCCTGACCCAGATGCTTGACGATCAGGTTGGTGAAGAGGCCGCGCAGGTTATCAATCGTCGCCGCAGAAAATGTTTTGTCCACAGGGGATGTGCCTTCGGCTGAATAACAGAGATAGAGCCGAGCGTCGTAGGCACGACTGAGCGCCAGCGCATAACGCAGCGCCTCAGCCGACCCTTCGGACAAATCTATCGGACACAGAATATTTTTTAGAGTCTTCATCGCTCACCACCTTCACAAATGCCTGTGATTCTGTTGATTCGTATTCTAAACACTATCGGAGCAGGAGCGGTCGCATCCACCGCAATGAAAGATTCGACCGGAGTCAAACGCGAGAAACGCGCGAGCAGGTGATTAAGCGCCTCTGCGCGTTCATGCTGATTGGTAATCTCTTCGTAAATTCCGTAAGCCAGCACGCTCTTCCAGTTCAACTCGTCTTCGATCTCATCAACCTGCAAACAGACGCGCGGCTCTGAGCGCATGGCTTCGATTTTCTGGCCGGGCAGCGAGTGCAGGCACGCGCATTCACCATCGAAAACGTAATTGACCGGGACGACATACGGCACACCTTCGGAGATGCAGCCCAGCCGCCCGATGCGTTCGCGTCTTAACAGTTCACGCGATTGATTCTGGTCAAGCGCTTTAATCATGCTCGTTCCTGATTGAAGCTAGGAGTTAATTCCAAAACCCAATCCTACTCTTTGCGCCTCCAGTTCAACTTGGTGTCTTTGCGCGAAACGTAACTTTCACGCAAAGATGCGAAGGTTAAGACTAAAGGCGCTAAGGACGGAGTTTGAGTTAGAAATAACCAAATGAATACCGTACTGCGCTCTTTCACCTGCTGCGAACAATCTCAACCGAACACTCCGCGTGCAGAGCGACAGCTTGCGAGACAGAGCCGAGCAGCATTCGTTCCCAACTGCGGTAGCCGTGCGAGCCGACGACGATCAAATCCGCGCCCCACTTTTCAGCCTCTTCGACGATGACGCGCTTGGGCGAACCCACCATCACCTCTGTCGAGATGTTGAGCGTGCTGCTCATCTTTCCCGCACGCAGTTTCGTTGCTGCCGCCGCCAATGTTTCTTCCGCCTGCGCGCGTTCAAGCGCCTCTTGCTCTTCATAAGCGTTGGCGTAAGTCCAGGGGCCAGACGTGAGCGGCGCGGGAGGCTCGATCACGGAGATGATTCGCACCTGACTATCGGCAGGCCAACAGCGCCGCGCGACTTCATCCACTGCCGCGTCGCTGCAAGTTGAGCCGTCAATGGCTAAAACTATTTTCATCTCTTCAATCCTCCTTTGGCTGCCAATCCGAAGCGCCGGATGAGACACTCGAAGGCCACAGACAGCAACGCGCGTTCCTCAAGCAGATGCTATGAAGAAGAGCGATAACGCTCGTGTTGAGTGCGTACTTCTTCACAGCCTTCTGCGAAATAATCCCCTACTGCGGTCTGTTTAATTATGAATTAAGCGACGAAAAAGCGTGGCACAAGTATTGAACAGCTTGAGTTGAATCTGGCGTAAGACCGCCGCACTCGATTGTTTTTCATCGAGCATGAATCTCTCAAAATAACTGGCGGCGCATTTTTGATTATGGGTCAGCACGACGTTTATCAAGAGACAGACGAGCGCAAGCTACAGGCCTACATGAAGGCTCTGCTCGATGATCTGCACGCGCTCGAATTGATGCTTGAGACGGGCATGATCGAATCGGGCGTGCGACGTATCGGCGCGGAGCAGGAGATGTTTCTAGTTGACCGCAATCTCAACCCTGCGCCCGTCGCGCCCGAAGTCTTAAAGCGCGTTAACGATCAGCGACTCACAACCGAGATTGCGCGCTTCAATATGGAAGCCAATCTGACGCCGCTCGCGTTTGGCGGCAACTGTCTGCGCGAGATGCACAGGGAACTCGATGAGGTGGTTCAGCTTGCGCGAGACAGCGCGCAAAGCTGCGGAGCGGACGTACTGCTGACAGGTATTCTCCCGACGCTTCAACTCTCCGATCTCTCCTTAGATAATCTCACGCCTAATCCGCGCTACTACGCTTTGAACCGCTCCGTCACAAACTTGCGCGGCGGCGCTTTCAACATCCACATCAAAGGCATAGACGAATTGCAGATCACGCATGACAACATGATGATGGAATCCTGCAACACCAGCTTCCAGATTCATTATCAAGTCGGCGCCGAAGAGTTCGTCCCGCTCTACAATATGGCGCAGGCCATCACCGCTCCCGTGCTCGCGGCTGCCGTCAATTCGCCACTGCTCTTCGGTCATCGTCTCTGGCAGGAGACGCGCCTCGCGCTCTTTCAACACTCGGCAGACACGCGCTCAGGCGCGCTACAGATGCGTAGCCAACCGACGCGCGTGCGCTTCGGAGAGCAATGGCTCAAAGGTTCTGTCCTCGAACTCTTCCGCGTACAGATCGCGCGCTTCCGCATCATCATGATTACGGACGGCGACGAACCTCCCTTGAGCGTTCTCGCGCGCGGCGAAGTCCCGAAACTCTCCGCGCTCAGACTTCACAACGGTACAGTTTGGCCCTGGAATCGAGCCTGCTACGGCATCGCAGATGGCCGCGCACATCTGCGTATAGAAAACCGCGCGCTGCCTTCCGGCCCGACGACGCTTGACGAGATGGCGAACGCTGCCTTCTTTTTCGGTTTGATGATGGCGCTGCCTCAAGAGTACGGCGAGATTGACAAGCAGATGGCCTTTGATGATGCGAAGTCAAACTTCTTCGCCGCCGCGCGTCACGGACTTAAAGCGCAGTTCACGTGGCTCAACGGTCAAAGCCACACGGCCACCTCGCTCATCCTCGGTCATCTCCTGCCGCTCGCGCGTGAAGGTTTGAAGGAATCCAACATTGAGGCGGAAGACATTGATCGCTATCTCGGAGTGATAAAGGAGCGCGTGCGCTCAGGCCAAACCGGAGCGCAGTGGGCGCGTCATTCTCTGGCCGCGATGAATGATCGGGGCACGCGCGACATACGCTTGAGAACGCTGACGGCCTTCATGCTCGCGCGGCAACACGTCGGCGATCCCGTTCACACTTGGCCTGTCGTTCAGATGGATGAGATGGATGAATGGCGCAGCAGTTACCAGACGGTCGGGCAGTTCATGTCAACAGACCTCTTCACTGTGAGGCCAGATGATCTGGCTGATTTAGCCGCCAACGTTATGGACTGGCGGCACGTCCGGCACGTGCCCGTCGAAGATGATGAAGGCCGTCTGATCGGTCTCGTCTCTCATCGCAATCTGCTCAGACTTTTGGCGCGCGGGATTTCGAGCAGCAACACCGAACCCGTCTCCGTCAGCAGCATTATGAAGTCCAACCCGTTGACGGTCACACCGCAGACGCCAACGCTCGAAGCCATCAATCTGATGCGTGAAAACCACGTCGGCTGTCTGCCGGTCGTGGAGGCTGAACGCCTCGTCGGAATCGTCACCGCTTACGATTTTCTTAACGCCTCCGCCAGATTATTCGAGAAGTATTTAACGACCGACACACAGGAAAACTCGGACAGAGACCTGTTGAAGGATGCGAAGAACGCTTCGCTTAACGCAGACTTATTGACCAAAGGAGTAACCAGATGAAAGTCACAGCCGACATGAAGATCAAAGATGTCCTGAAGATTAACGAACAGATGATCGAAGCCTTCTGTTGGCTCGCGCCACAGTTCGAGCGCCTGCGTCACCCGCGTCTGAGACGCTTGATGGCCGGGCGCGTTTCAGTCAGACAGGCCGCGCGCATCGCAGATATTCCGCTCGCCGAAGCGCTCTACCTGCTCAACCTCGCGGCAGGCGTTGATGAAAAACAGTTGGCCTCTGAGCTTGAGCATCTGCGTCCTGAAAATTTCGAGTGCATCTCAAGCAATCCGCCTCAGAAACCGCGCGAGCTTCTGGGATTAACGGACGATGATCCGCGCGTGCATTTTGTTGACGTAACATTGCAGGCCGAGCGCAATGAAGACCCTCAGCCAGCTATTCTGCGCGAAACCACGAAACTTCATGATGCTGACGAAGTGCTCTTAGTGCGCCATCCGTTCAATCCAATTCCCTTGCGCGACCTGCTTGCGACGTGCGGCTTCGCAAGTTGGGCTGAAGAGCGCCAGCCCTTTGATTGGTATATCTATTTCTATCGTCCGATTGCGCGTGCAGGCGCGGCAGCGCGTCCCGTTGCGATGATCGCTTCTGTCCGCGCAATGGCAATGGGAGCATAAGAAATGATGAACGCGGAATGATAAATGAAAGACAAGCGGCCTTTCAGTTCATCGTTTATCATTCCGCATTCATCATTTCTCTTTTCGCGTCCCCGCTCCTTGTCGCGTTGATGTATCTTGTAGTAGTAATAGATACCGTCAACCCCTTAAGAAAAGTTTCCCCAGCGCGGCGTCAGGAAGCGACAACGACGCCAGCCGTGTTGTGCGCTCGGAGCAGTCGGCAGCCGCGCGTAAGCCTTGTTGGATTGAAGAAAAATCATCAGGGAACATGTACGCTCCCCGCAACAACGCCCGCGCAGTGCTACTCGGTCTCGGCGCGTCTGCGCTTTTGACTGCGCTCGTCATCATCGGCTCGCGCAACCTTGAGCATTACGATGCCGCGCTCTTCGGCTACACGGTGGCGAGCATCGTGGCCTTCGGCGCACTGGTCTATCGCTATGCGCTGTGGCTGAGGCGTCCCGCGACGCGCATCTACTGGCGGCGCGGCTGGCAACTCTTCCGCCAACGCAAAAAATTTCTGACCAACGCGGCGAGCGCGGCAAAGACGATTGCGAACAATCTGGTCGAGCAAAAGTTTATCGCACGGCGCGGTTTCTCGCGCTGGCTGATGCACGCGCTGATTATGTGGGGCTGCATCCTCTCCGCGCTGATTACCTTCCCGCTCGTCTTCGGCTGGGTGCATTTCGAGCTGGAAGGAGAGCGCGGCTATCGTGCCTACGTCTTCGGCTTTCCCCTGAACGTGATGAACGGGCGCGCGATTCTCGCTTGGATTACGTTTCATGCGCTCGACTTCACTGCCATCATGGTCATCGCTGGTTGCGCCATAGCCATTCGCCGACGCCTGCGTGATCGCGGAGCTATCGCGCTTCAGCAGTACATTCTTGATTTCGTTCCGCATCTTCTACTCATCGCAATCTGTGTCACGGGACTGATGCTCACGGCATCGAGTTTGTGGCTCAATGGTTACATGTACTCGTTCATCGCGCTCTCGCATCAGGCTGTGGTCATCATGACGCTCTTCTATCTGCCTTTCGGCAAGCTCTTCCACGTCGTGCAGCGCCCCGCCTCAATCGGCGTCGAACTTTATCAACGCCGTGCGCGCGAGATGCCGCAAGCCAAGTGTGCGCGTTGCGGCGTAGAGTTTGTATCCGAGATGTGGCTGGATGATCTCAAGCAGGTGGTCGAAGAGTTAGGCTTCGACTACACGATGCCGGACGGAAAGAAACTGCAAGATTACTGCCCGCGCTGCAAACGGATCATGCGCGGGCTGGCTTACGCTTCATTGCCCGACATGCGAGAGAAAGTTTTTCAAGGCTCACGCGCGGAGTGCGAGATAGAATAGGCAAACTTTCAATTTCAGAAGAGAACAATTTGTGATTTCAGATTTGAGATTTCAAATCCAAAATAATGAGTAACTACGATTTTCCGGTCAACGAAGGCCGCCTCTGCCCGAAAGGCGTCACAGCTTATCTACAGGTTCATCATCCCGACCGCCTGCTTCACCCATTGATTAAGCGCAACGGCGTGTTCGAGCGCGCGACGTGGGATGAGGCGCTTGATCTGGTCGTCTCGAAGTTCAAAGAGCTACAAACGAAGCACGGCAAAGACGCAATCGGCATCTATTCCGGTTCGTCTTTGACGACAGAGAAGACTTACCTGATGGGCAAGTTCGCACGTGCCGGACTCGGCACACGCTATGTTGATTACAATGGGCGGCTCTGCATGGTCTCGGCTGCGGCTGGTAACAACAAAGCATTCGGCATTGACCGCGCGGCGAACCCCTGGAGCGACATTCCACATGCCGAAGTTCTCCTGATCGCAGGCGCAAACTGCGCGGAGACTTTCCCCGTCCTCAATAAATTCCTGTGGCAGCAGCGCGACAACGGCGGACGCTGGATCATCGTTGACCCGCGCGAAACTCCGACGGCGAGACAGGGCGATATTCACTGGCAACTCAAACCCGACACGGATGTCGCGCTTGCCAACGCTTTGCTTCACGTGATGATTAAAGAAGACTTGACTGATGAAGCCTTCATCACCGAGCGGACGAATAATTGGGAAGAGACGAAAGCAACTGCGCTACGCTACACGCCGCAGGTCGCTGCTGAAATCACAGGCGTGCCGTCTGAAAAGATCGTTCAAGCTGCGCGCCTTTATGGTCGCGCCAAGACCGGAATAATAATGCACGCGCGCGGCATAGAGCATCACACGAACGGCGTCAACAACGTGCTCTCTTACATCAACATCGTGCTGGCGACTGGCAAGATCGGGAAAGTTGGGAGCGGCTACGGCACGATCACAGGTCAGGGCAACGGACAGGGCGGACGCGAGCATGGACAGAAAGCGGATCAATTACCCGGCCAACGTTCGATCCTGAATCCAGAGCATCGCAAATATGTCTGCGAAGTCTGGGGATTGCCCGAAAGCGAGTTGCCGCAGGCCGGCGTTTCCGTCGTCGAGATGTTTCAGAAGATGCGTGAGGGCGAGATACGCGGATTGCTCTCCATCTGCAATAACGTGATGGTCTCTCTGCCGGATATAAATCAGATTCGCCGCTCGCTCGAAGGTTTGGATTTCTACGTCTGCATAGATTTCTTTATGAGTGAAAGCTCGCGCTACGCGGATGTTGTTTTGCCCGGCACGACGTGGAGCGAAGACGAGGGCGTGACCTGCAACAGCGAGGGGCGCGTCGTTAAAATCAACAAGGCCGCAGACCCGCCGGGCGAAGCGCGCGCGGATTGGTGGATTGTGCAAGAGATTGCGCGCCGTATGGGACGAGAAAAGTATTTTGGCTTTAACAACCCGCGAGAGATTTTCGACGAGATGCGCGTCGCATCGAAGGGCGGCAACGCGGATTACTACGGCATCTCTTATGAGAAGATTGAGAAGCAGAACGGCGTCTTCTGGCCTTGCCCGACAGAAGAGCATCCGGGCACGCCGCGTCTCTTTGAAGAACGCTTCTATCACCCGGATGGCCGTGCGCGTTTTCACGCCATTGAATACAACCCGCCCGCAGAAATGCCGGACGAAGAGTATCCATTAATCTTAACGAGCGGTCGCGTCGTCTATCAATATCTCTCCGGCAATCAGACTCGTCGCATAGGCTTTCTCGTCGAACAATGCCCTGAGCCTTACGTCGAGATTCATCCTGAATTAGCGATGAAGCTCAAGATCAACGACGGCGAACACGTGCGCGTCCGTTCGCGTAGAGGCTTTGGCATCTTCCCCGCGCTCGTAGTCAAAACGATTCGCCCCGACACGATCTTTATCCCCTATCACTGGGGCGAACAACTCGCCGTGAATCAGTTGACAAACCCGGCGCTTGACCCGACCTCAAAGATTCCAGAGTTCAAAGCCTGCGCCGCACGCATCGAGAAGATTCACTCGCGCCAGTTGCCGATTATGGGCGAGAAGCGCAAAGGTGTGTCAAGGAGTAAAGCGAGGTAAACCGTGGTCAGTGGTCGGTGGTCAGTGGTCAGTTGAAAAAGCTGATTGCATCTGATCACTGACCACTGACCACCGACCACTGATTATGGAAGAGACAATGTTCATAGACCCGCAGCGTTGTATCGGCTGCCGCGCGTGTGTGGCCGCGTGCAGAGAGTGTGCGACGCACAAAGGGTACTCGATGATATTTGTGGATTATCTTGAGCGTGCGCAGACGACCGCGACGATGCCGACGGTTTGTATGCACTGCGTTGAGCCGACGTGCGCGCTCGTTTGTCCTGCGGACGCTATAAAGGTTTCTGAAGAGGGCGTTGTAATGACTGCCCTGAAGCCGCGTTGTCTGGATTGCCGCAACTGCGTTAATGCCTGCCCCTTCGGCGTGCCAAAGTACCACACGGAGATGCATCTTCAGATGAAGTGCGACATGTGTTTTGACCGCTCATCCGAAGGGCTGAAACCGATGTGCGCGTCTGTCTGCCCGACGGGCGCGATCTCGTTCGGGCGCTACGAGGAGATTGTTCCGCTCCGCCGCACGAAGCCTGTCAACGCGCACGTCTTCGGCAATCAGCGAGTTGAAACGAAAGTTTATTTGATGCTGCCGACTGACGCAGACATGGTTGAGGTTGACGGCTGCGGCGTTTTCGAGGGTTATGTCATGCCCGATCAGGTTCAGATGCCGCCGCTCGAATCCTGGATAGATACACAGGTTGAGGAATCGGACAAGAGTAATGAATTCTAAGAAGCGCGAAAAGATTATCAACGAAATTCTTTCCGATGAAACTGATGTGCGCGCCGCAACTGCTCCGCACCAGGAGGATTTTCCCTACGAGCGGGACGCAGAGGCTCAGGTCACCCGCCGCGAGTTCTGCAACTTTCTCGCTTTGACTTCGACCGCGCTCTTGGTCGGCGCAGCAGGCTTCGCTGCGAAGTCTGCGCTTGACGCGCGCAGTGAATCCGCTTTCACGCCCGCGCTGATTCCGAACGCTGCTCAGATGCCCGTCGGCTCTGCTCTCAACTTCCGCTATCCGACAGAGAAAGATACAGCGATTCTTGTGCGCGTCTCCGAAACTGAGTATTACGCTTACGGCCAGAAGTGTACGCATCTCTCCTGCCCTGTTTATTTCGAGCGTGAACACGGGGGGTTCGAGTGTCCCTGCCACGAGGGCGCGTTCGATGTGAAGACAGGCACAGTGCTCTATGGACCGCCACCGCGCCCGCTCGACCGTATAGAGATTGAGCTGCGCGCGAACGGCGAAGTGTGGGCTACTGCCAGAAAGGCGCAAGGCGGCGAGAATGCAAACTGAGACCGCTAAATATGCGAAAGAAGCGAAAGAGTTTCGCCCCGTTCGCACGCGCGCCTTACGTGGCCGCTCCGCCGTTTCGCAGGCGCGCGTTATCCTCCTCGTTATGATTAACGTAGCGCAGCTATGGATTCTCGCGGCGACGGTTGAGGCTGCGCTCGCGCATCACTATCGCGTGCTCCTGCCGCTTATCGCAGCATCCTTCATCTGCTGGCTCATCACGCTCTCAATTATCTTCTGGTGGCGTCCAGTCTCGCGCCGCTACACGAGCACCGGCTACATCCGACAGCAAAAGCGATAAGCTATGAAACGCAAGATCGTAGGCTTCAACCAGGATGATGAATCTCACTGGCGAGCGGAACTCGTTTGCGGGCATTACCAGCACGTACGCCACGATCCGCCGCTCACAACGCGCCAGTGGGTGCTGACTGAAGAAGGGCGTGCTTCACGCATCGGCCTCGAACTCGATTGCAAACGTTGCGATGAGGATGAGGTAACAAGCCAAGTTAGTGAAGAACGCGCATAGATAGATTTCTACCGTTCTGGCGCGAGCTGCGAAAATTTCCCCTAATCCTTCGATTTGCATCGCGTAAGAATCCGCACTCCTCGCACGACAATCCCCAAAATCTCACGGCTTTCTTGAGGCACGCACATTGCCAATGTGCTTGGGCGGCTCGGAGCTTAGCCTCTAAAACTTTACGGCGATGCACGGCAGCTTATAATCAGAGAGTGAAGCAAACAAATATCAAGAGCAGCAAGATTAGTCAGGCGGCGGCTAATCTCTTTCCGGGCTACTTCGCCTTAGTGATGGCAACCGGCATCATCTCCATCGCGGCGTTTCTGCTGGGGATGAAACCTGTGGCGTGGGCGCTGCTGGTCGTCAACATCTTAGCCTACGCTGTTCTCTGGTTGTTGCTCCTGATTCGCTTGATACGCTTCTTTGCGCGCATCAAAGCGGACATTGCGGATCACGTGCGCGGGCC
>QHXM01000251.1 GCA_003222945.1 Acidobacteriota bacterium | reverse complement strand
GTGCTCACTTCGGCTTACAAATCGCGCGTCCCCATCTTCTGCCCCGCAATCGCGGATAGCTCCATCAGCATAGGCATCGCCGCCTCTCGCTTTGAGAAGAAGAACAACTTTCAGTTCGATGTCATCCAGGATGTTCTTGACATGACGCAGATAGCTGCGCGAGCGCGCGTCTCAGGCGTCATACACTTGGGCGGCGGAACGAGCAAGAGTTTTATTCAGCAGACGGAAATCTCAACCAACATCGTCAAAATTCCTGCGCGCGGCCACAAGTACGCAATCACGGTTGCGACAGACGCGCCGCATCCTGGCGGTCGCTCCACAGCGATGGGAACAGTCGCAGACGAATCAATCATCTTCGGCAAACTATCGCGCGGCGCGCACACAGCTTACGTCAATTGCGACGCGACAATCGCTCTTCCAATTCTAGTCACAGCGCTCTCCCAAACCGCAGCCAAATACATGAAAGGCCGCAAGCGCCCGAACTTCACATTCGCTGGCAGGGATTTGACGATTGAAGTCCCATAGGAGGAATAGTTGGAGCAAATCATATATCCATTATCCAACAGTCGGGCTTAACAGTTGAGGAGTTTCTGGATTTGCTTTAACGAGAGGATTGTAATCAGGCAAGCTCAACGGTCACTTCTTCGATGATAGGATTATCCGTCGGGATCGGCTCTCCGTCCATTTGAAGGCTTTCAAGATAACCGCGAATAGCGTCGGCAGTCATTTCACGCGCTTCCTCAAGCGTATCGCCTTCCGTTACTAATCCGGGCAATGCAGGGCAGGTCACGACATAGCCGCCCGTCTCGTCCGGTGTCATGAGAACTGTGTAGTTCAGGATTTTCAAGGGAAGCATTATAACACGCGACCTTGAAACTTTCTTAACTTGTCACTCGCGCGTCAGCGTGCTTAAACTGTCCCCATGTCTGAATCAGCTAACCTTCCAATGAACTTCGGCGGGATTGTCGAAAGTGAGTTCTCAAACTTCGAGCGGGCGCGCGTTCTCGTTTGGCCTGTCTCTTACGAGGGCACTGTCTCTTACGGCACGGGCACGGGACGAGGCGCTGAGGCCATCATTGACGCTTCGCGCAACATGGAGCTTTACGACGAGGAGACGGATGCGGAAGTTTACAAGATTGGAATTCACACGGTTGATGAATCGCCCTCAATTGACCCGCCCGCGCGCATGATGCAATCGCTTTACGAGAGAGCAAGAGAATTGGTCGGCACGGGCAAGTTCGTCACGATGATCGGCGGCGAACATTCCGTGAGCGCGCCAGTCATTCGCGCTCATGCCGAACGCTACGACAACCTCTCTGTTCTACAGATTGACGCGCACGCTGATTTGCGCGACACCTACGATGGCACGCCGCATTCTCATGCTTCTATAATGGCGCGCGTTGTGCGTGATATGCGCCTGCCTTCGGTCCAGTGCGGCATACGCTCTGTCTCTGCGGAAGAGGCGCGCAGTCTTGGCGAACTTCCGACGCGCGTTTTTTGGGCTAAAGATATTGTCGGACGAACGGATTGGTGGGACGCTGCGGTTGACGGATTGACTGAGAACGTTTACCTCACCATTGACATTGACGGCCTTGACCCTTCGCTCGTCGCGCAGACGGGCACGCCCGAACCCGGCGGACTCGGCTGGTACGAAACCATCGGACTCCTTCGCACGCTCGCACGCCGTCGTCGCGTCGTCGGCATGGACTTAACGGAATACTCTTACGTCGAAGGCTACGACGCCTCAGCCTTCCTCTGCGCTAAGCTGATCTACAAAACGCTGGCGTTTATCTTTGAGGGGCAAACCAGTCGCGTGCGCGGCGCTTAGAAGTATCCTGAATCTTAAGTGATGACCGGAATATTGTAGGTTTGACTCTTGCTTCCATAATTTCCGTAATGCGACTGTTAGTTCAAGATACTCTCACGCCAGCCACTGAAGAACATCATCGCTCGTCTGATGCACGCCGCCTATGACGTGTATGAAATAGTCTTCGAGAGACATAGCCCCGCGCGCCTCCTGTCCTTCGACTTCAATCCCTCGTCGTAACTCGTTGAGCGAACCTGACGCGACCAACTTGCCCTGCGAGATGATTGCGATGTCCGTGCAGAGGCGTTCGACAATCTCAAGCACATGCGATGTTAGAAAGACTGTAAGGCCGCGCGAGGTCAGACGCGAGAGTAGGTCTTTGAGCGTGCGCGAGGCTATGGCGTCAATGCCCTCGAACGGTTCGTCCAGAAAAAGTATTTCGGGGCGATGAATCAGTGCGCAGGCGAGCGAGAGTTTCTTCTTCATGCCGTGCGAGTATTCAACTACGAGCTTTCGCGGCTCGTCGTCAAGTTCCATTAACGCTAGAAGTTCCTGCGTGCGCTCGGCAATCTCCGAAGGTTTCAATCCGTACATGCGACCCGTAAAGGTCAGCATCTCCGCGCCCGTCAGACGCTCGAACAGGTTCAGGTCTTCGGGCACGACGCCGATCCTGCGTTTGACTTCCAGAGGCTCATGTTGAATGTCTCGCCCCATCACGCGAATCTCGCCGGAGGTTGGAGAGAGCAATCCAGTTAGCATCTTGATGGTGGTTGATTTGCCCGCGCCGTTCGGTCCAAGAAAGCCGAAGAATCGCCCGCGCTCAACTCTCAGGTTGATGTGGTCAACGGCTGTGAACGTGCCGAAGCGCCGGACGAGGTTGAATGTTTCAACCGCTGGTTGTTGAATGGAATCAAGCGAGGCAGCATTCATCATGCCTAGCTTTGTACGCGGCGCAAGGCAAGACAGTCAAGTTTGAGATAAGGTTTTTATGGCCGCAGATTAGTTTGCGCGAAGGCTAAAAGAGTGGACTTATTAAGTAGTCAATCACAATGCGCTTTCCATGTTGCAATTATTTCGACTTGTTTCTTTCCTTGCAGTCGCATTCGATACCAACAAGATAAAGGCGACCATTTACCTTGATATATTTCTTTGCTCGAACAGTATCTGTGCCATCACTATAAGTTACTTCTACGATAGCGCTATTCTCATCCGATGTCGCATCCTTTCCAGCTTTCTGGGAAACCATTATTCCCAGCAACATCGAATCGTTCGTTTGAGAAGATGCCATAGATTCATCTGTATAATAAACACTAGCCGTAATAATCAGGTCGCTTCCAGGGAATTGATAAGTTTTCGTGGTTAACTCTTCCTCTCCGATTATGGTGCGAAAATCTGGAAACATTGTTTGCGCAGCTAGCATTGCTTTAACCAAATCTGATTGAGACTTGCCCCTAACTTAGTTCTCGGTAGCAGCTTGTCTAGCTTTTGCCACATCTAAAACATATACATGGCAGGTGTCACCCTGACGTTGTGCCGATACCAAACTTACGGACAACAGCGTAATCAGTTTAGCAAGAATGATTCTTCTCGTAATCATCACCAGAAATATTCAGAAAATAACTTAAGCATTGCAATTATCCCTTCAACAATGGCTGCGCTTCATCCGCGCGCACAAACTCTGGAAGCGTGCGATGCGTGCTCATCATGAATGCTGTGGAGCTTGCGCGTAGGGCGTTGCCGTGCGTGGCCTTTAGGCTTACGATGTGCGCGAAAAAGGATGAGCCGTAATAGTAGCCGTCTTTGAGACTGATGAGCAGGTCTGCCCTGTGATGCACGCGCTCTGTGTAAAGCGCGTTGTAGAGATTAGCGAGAGCGTCAGGGTAGATGTGCGTGGCAGTGCGCGCAAACCAGTTTTCGGCGCTTGCGTAGCCTTCATTGTCAAGCAGACCTTCATCGCTTAACCCACGCACGATTTCTGCAAGCTGTAAGGGGTCATTTGTCATCTGCTCGTAACGATACGAGATGCGTCCATCTTCTTCTCTGCGATGAACGCGCGCAGAGCCTTTCGCGCCCTTGACGATAATCGCGCTCGCTCTGTCGCGGTAGATTGAGAAGTCAACGCCTTCGAGTTCGGTCAAATCTTCGGCAAGCTTCACAGTGTTCTCTTCGTCACAGAAAAGCGCGGCGTAGCCTATCAGACCGAAGGCTGGGATGGCGACGGCGCGTCTTCCTTTCGCTCCATTCAGGCGGTCCGTGATTTCGTAACCGCAGCGGCGCAGGTGCGTCTGCAAGTGTACGCGGCGAATCTCGCCAATGGTCATGCCGTGATCCGAGAAGAGCATGATCTCGGTTTCAGCGCCGCACCAGGCTCTTATTTCGTTCAAGAGTTTATCGAGAGATTCGAGCGCACGACGTAGAGGCTCAGCGCCGCGTATGTGAAGGAGTCCGTCCGTGCCTTTTAGAAAAGCGAAGTAGTCGCGCCGTTGCGGCGCGGCGCGAAACTGCTCATCGAAGCGTCGCATGTCTGCGCGCCAGACGGCTTCGGGCGCAACGTAAACCAGAAACTCAAAGGGCAGCGGCTCTTGATAATCAAGCTCGTCCATGTAAGACGACGGCAACTTGTCTGGCGTGCGGCGGCCAATGTACTTGCCTATGCCGCCGCGTATCTCGCGCGAGGTGCGATCAAAATAGAGCGACTCGTAACCCAGAGGCGCAGTCGCGCGAAGCATCGTCGAGAGCGCAATGTTGGTCATCGTCGGAAATGGCGAGAGAAGATGCGATGGTGCGTTCCATCCCTCGAACAATCCGCGCTCACGCGATTCTCTGACCATATCAAACGGCACGCCGTCCAGACACAAGAGCAGTCGTCGCGGTCGCGTCACTCCTGCTCGCTCCTGTTTATGATTCCCGTTGGTTGTCATCGCTTGATTGATGGAAGAAAAGCCCTTGCTCTCTTATCCATCACTCCTCTGTGTTCTTCTCAATCTTCTTCTTGTAAGGCTCTTTCAAACCCTGCCTTGCCTCGTCGTGCGAGTCCATAACATCCGGCCTTGCGAGCACTATGCGATATTGCGCGAGCGCATCGTTTCTCTTTCCTGCAAGGTCGAAAGCACGCGCGGCATGTAGATGTGCCATCGTCGCAAGGTTGGATTCTGCGCCAGCCACTGTAGCGCCCGCGAGAAATTCCTGCGCTGCTGTATCGAGTTGACCAGCTTCGAGCAGCGCTTCGCCGTAGCGAAAATGTATAAGGTCTTGAGCGCGCGAGGCGGTCTCTCGTGTGGCTCGGTCGTGAAGCAGAGAGTCGAAGATTGCGAAGACTTCGCGCTCCGTCTTCTCGCTCTCAGCCGCTTGTCCAGCCTGTCGCTGCTTGTCTGCGATCGAGACGAGCGCGTCTGCGGCTTCGAGTTTGAAGAGATAGTTGCGCGGATATTTTGCGCCGAGTTCGCGCGCGAGTGCGAGCGCTTCATCGTAACGCTTCTCGCGTTTGAATAGGACTATCAAGAGAGACTTCGCATCGTCCTGCGCCCAACGTCCTTCTGTTGCCACGCGCTGAAGAGTCAGAAGACCGCGCTTCTTTGAGCCGCGCGTGCCAACTATGCTCGCAAGAAGTTTGACGGGAGCGGGAAGATTTCCTACGACGTAATCGTAAAGACCAATCGTCAACTCCGCGTCGTGAAAGTTCGGGTCAAGCTTTATGACTTCACGATGGCGATCAACGCTGCTCGAACCGTCGCTGAGCGCCGCCATGAAACTTCGCTGAACGGTCATGCCAAACGCCGCCTTCAGTCCTTCGGTCGCGCCTAAGAAGTAGAGCGCTTCGACATCTTTTGGATTCCGTCTCAATCTCGCTTTGGCAAGCTGCGCGGCAGTTCTGGTCAGCGTGCGAAACTGTTCCAGCATTTGCGGGTCGGGCTTGTCTTCCTTCTGCGCGTAGAAGGATTCCGAGTTGTAGAGCGAAGATTGCAGGCGGCGCGATTGATTCAGCACCTTAGACCAGAGAGCGGCTGCCAGAAACTGCGGACCAGCCGGGTGGTCCGGGAATAGCATCTGAATCTCTTTGAATTTCTGCACCGCCGAGTCGTAGTCAAGATTGTAGAGTGATTCAAACCCAGCGGCGCGCAGTTCCTCAAACCGCGCCATTGATGCGCCGTCTGCGTCCGTCGCGCCGACGCTCTTCTCGGTCACACCCGCCTTCTGCGCCTTAACATTTACTGCACAGAGAGACAAGATTATGAATAACGCCGAAGCTAATCTTGCTCGAAACAACATTCTTCCTCCCAAATCTGACTTTACCGAACAGGCTTCTCGCTCGTCTCTGTTTTGTTATCGAACTTCGCGGACGCGCGCACACGCATGAGCTTTTCTACGACGCGCGAGGCCATCAACTGCGCCCCGTCGCCTCCGCCCCAAGCGTAAATCTTACCCGTCGCAACCACAACGCCTGTGCGTTGATGTCGAATTGAAAAATCAAACTCCCAGGTGAGCGGCACGTGATCTATCTCCAGAATTAAATCTGCCACTTCGCGCTCCTCAACGAACGAAAGATTCCAGCTAGTGAACTCCTGCTTCTTTCGCAACTCGTTGAGAAGTTGAACGGGCTTGAAGATATCGCTGCGCGAATTGACGAAAAGAGTCTTTGAATTGACAAGTAGCTTAGCCTGGTCTGCGTCGCGTACGACCGCCGATCCTGGGCCTGCGGGCATTAGAGGTGAAGTCGGACGCTCTGGCACTGCGACCTGCGGCATGGGCGCAAGCTGTGTCGTTGACTGTTGAAAGACAGGAACTGCGCGGTTCAACTCGCGTGGGATTGGAGCAAGCACGATGGCTGAGCTTGCAGTTTGCGCAGTGGGAACGGAGCGCAGCAGACCAACCACGTTATGTAGAGGAATTGCGTAGTTTCGCGTCTCGGCCTGCGGCTGCGGCGCTATCAATCCAATCGCGCGCCCGTAAGCGTCAATGAGCACGCCGCCCGCAGCTTCCGCCCTGACGGGCGCGTTGAATTTCAGGACGCGGAAACCTGTGCCCGCGCCCGGGATCTCGTCTGCCAGGCTAATCGAACTCAACGCGCCGACTGCTTCGTCCATTGTTCTCCCGCCAGTGTTGTAAACGGCGTGCGTCTCTGTGCCTATATCTGATTCATCCATCATGGCGACGAGGGTGAAGGGCGTCGCTGTTGCATAGATGCGCAGCACAGCAACGTTGCGCCGCTCATCAGAAGCTACAAGTTCTGCATGATCGTAAATCTCGCCGTTCGCCAACTGCACCTGAATCTCACGAGCGCCCTGCACAAGATTGTAAGCCGTCAACAGCACGCCGTCGGCGCGCACCATTATGCCCGAGCCTACAACCTCGAAGCGCCCAGCGTTGCCACTACTGCGAACCGAGATAGTTGCGATGGCTGGTGCAACACGCTTGCTCACCAAATCCTGCGCAAGCACAGGGAAGCCTATGAATAAAAGAAGCGACAGAAGCAATGTGATGAAAGCAGAACGAAATCTCATAAACACCTTCCTATCCGCCATAACTCTCTAAGTATTTCACGCCTGCGCCCGTGTTGAAGAGAACGACGCTTTCGTCCTCTTTAACTTCGCCCGCTGCAATCAATTTCTTCAATGCAGGTAAACATGCAGCGCCTTCGGGCGCGCAGAACAAGCCCTCGCTTGCGCCTATCTCGCCAGTCGCCGCGATCAACTCCTCGTCCGTAACGCTGATGGCCGTTCCGCCAGATGCTCTGAGCGCATCAAGAATCAGAAAGTCGCCGATTGCTCGCGGCACACGAAGGCCCGAAGCAGTCGTCTGAGCATTTGGAAACTCATCAGCGAACCGCTTCCCTTCCTCGAACGCGCGCACGATAGGAGCGCAGCCTGCGGCTTGAACAGTGACCATGCGCGGACGCTTTTTTCCAATCCAACCCATCTGTTCCATCTCTTCAAAAGCCTTCCACATGCCTATGAGTCCAGTGCCGCCGCCAGTCGGATAGATGACGACATCCGGCAACTCCCAATCCATCTGCTCCGCAAGCTCATAGCCGAGCGTCTTCTTTCCTTCAACTCTATAAGGCTCTTTCAAAGTCGAAACGTCGAACCAGCCTTCCGCGTCTTTCCGCCTTGCGACTTCAGCGCCGCAATCCGTAATCAAACCGTTCATCAAAGTCACATGAGCGCCCGTCTGTTCACATTCGATGACGTTTGCGCGCGGCGTGTCCTTCGGCATGAAGATGAAGGCTTCAAGACCTGCTCTTGCTGCATAAGCGGCAAGAGCGCCCGCAGCGTTTCCGGCGGACGGCACAGCGAGTTTCCGCGCGCCCAACTCCTTCGCCATCGAAACCGCCGCAGCCATCCCGCGCGCCTTAAAGCTCTGCGTTGGGTTCTGCGACTCGTCTTTGATGAAAAGCTTTTTCAATCCAACTTGCGCGGCCAATTGCGGCGCTGAGAGAAGAGGCGTCCAGCCTTCGCCAAGCGAGATAATGTTTTCATCCCGCTCGACAGGCAGCACCTCGCTGTAGCGCCACAGGTCCGCACGCCTTGTTCGCAGAGATTCCTTTGTCAATGTGCGCGCCGCCTGCTCCAGATCGTAACGAACAAGCAGAGGCTTTCCACACTCTCTGCAAAGATTTAGCAACCGTCGTGCCTCGTGACTTAGGCCGCACGCCCCGCATTCAAGATGTGTGACATTCATAAGTTTTCGTTAGTTCCTTTCAGGTTTTGACGTTATCTTACCAGAAGCACAGCGCGCATACCCGACAAGCTTTCTTCCGTCAGGTGGAGCGTTAGTGTTGCAGGATGAGGGATGAGGTATGAATGAATTGAAAGAAGGAAAGCACTTTCTCTTTTCTTCACTTCATCCCTCATCCCTTCGTTCCTCCCTTGCTTGCCTTCCCTCTTCTGTTCATTTAATCTTTCGTCTTACTCTTTATGCCAATACGCCTTCTCGCCCTCGACCTAGACGGGACACTCCTCAACTCGCGGGGCGAGTTATCAGAGCGCAATTTGGAAGCGATCAACGGGGCGCGTACTCTTGGCGTGCGCGTGGCGCTCGTAACGGGGCGACGCTTTCGTGATGTGCGCCCGCTGGCTCTGGAATTGGGATTGGACGTGCCGGTCATTTCGCATAACGGCGCGCTCACGAAACACGCGCGCACGCTGGAAACTGTTTCGGTAGCGCTTCTGCCATTAGAAGCCGCGCGAGAAGTTTTGCGCGTAGGGCGCTCGACAGGGGCAGACGCACTTGTAAGCGACGACCCGGAAGGTGCTGGCGTTCTAGTTTACGATCATATGAGCGATAACAACGCGGCTCTTGCAAAGTACATAGCATGGTCGCGCCGCATTCATGGCGACGAGGCTGAAGAGGCCATTCGTCGTGTAGAGTCTTTGGAAATTTATCTTAACCACGCGCCCGTGCATATAACTTTTTCGGGCCAGATGGCGCGCATGAAATCTTTGGAAGAGCGATTGCAATCGGAGCTTGCGTGCAGTGTGAAAATTCTTGGCACGTTCTATCCGAAGATGGATTTCGCGCTTCTGGATGTGCTTCATCCTGAAGTCTCAAAAGGCGTCGGAGTGCGAGCAGCAGCCCATGAGCAGGGCATAGAGCGCGAAGAGGTGATGGCAATCGGAGACAATTTCAATGATCTGGAGATGCTCGAATACGCGGGCACAAGTGTGCTGATGGGTAACGCCGAAGACTCGTTGCGCGAGCAACTAAAGAACTTGGCTTGCTGTCACGCGACAGCAACAAACGATGAAGACGGTGTAGCCCTCGCAATCGAAAAATTTATTTTAATGCGGGTGTCGAGTGTCGGTGGTCAGGGGTCGGAAGAAGAACGGTTTTAGCTTTTCATTTCGACACCTGACACCTGATCCCCGACACCCGCTTTTCTAAGGAGAACCAATGGCAAATCGAATGGCAGTCATACAGACGAACAAGGGGACAATTCGGTTCGAGCTTTTAGAAGGGGACGCGCCGAAGACTACGGAGAATTTTCGTCTCCTGGCAGAGCGCGGCTACTACGACGGCGTCATCTTTCATCGCGTCATAAAGGGGTTCATGATTCAGGGGGGCGACCCGCTTGGCATGG
>QHXM01000250.1 GCA_003222945.1 Acidobacteriota bacterium | reverse complement strand
AGTATCAATCCATCTTCGCCGACGATATAGCCGCGCTGCGCGTCCGCGAATGCGATATCGTAGAGCCACTCCTTGCCGTTAAAGTTAACGAACTGCCATGTCTCTCCGCCATCCTCTGTTCTCAGGATCGTAGCCTGCGAGCCGACCGCAATGCCGTGCTTTAAGTCCGCGAAAGCTATCTTCTCAAGCCATGCGAAAGTGTTCGTGGGGCGATAGTGCCATGTGTCTCCGCCGTCCTCCGTGTAGATGAGCGTGCCGCGCGAGCCAACGGCAAAGCCGCGCGAAGGATTGAGGAACGTGACGCCTGTCAAGTCTTCTTTCACGGTCGTGTCAATCTTCTCCCACAGTTGACCGCCACTTTGAGAGCGCAGGATTGTTCCTTTCTCTCCGACAGCCCAGCCCTCATCTTTGTTTATGAAGAAGACTGCGCTCAAGCGTGTGTTCACGCCTGAAGGACGAACGATCCAAGAGTTGCCGCCCGAATCTGTAGAGAGAATCTTTCCGCGCGAGCCAACGGCCCAGCCGCGCGACCCCGTAAGGAAGAAGATTGCCGAGATATCGTCGCGCCCGCCTTCTGTCAGTCGCTGCCAACTCATGCCGCCGTTATCTGTGCGAAGAAGAAGACCTTCGCCTCCGGCAGCCCAGCCTGTGTCAGCGTCCGCGACATAGATTGTGACAAGACGCGGACTGGTCCTGACATTTATCGGAAACCAGGTTAAGCCTCCGTCGCCCGTAGTCAGTACCACGCCGTTTTCGCCAGAAGCCCAACCGCGCTGCTCGTTAGCAAAGTATATGGAGAGAAGGTCTGTCGTGATGAGCGTTTCAATCTGCTTCCAACTTGCTCCGCCGTCATCCGTGCGAAGTATTGTGCCGCCGTAGCCGACAGCGAAAGCTACTTTCTGGTTGATGAATGTAACGCCCGTGAGCGGTTGCTCGACCTGTAACGATTGCTGTCGCCAGCTTGCGCCGCCGTCGTCAGTGATTAGCAGCGTGCCGCGATCACCGACGGCTATGCCGGATTTCTTATCTGCGAATGCGACTGAGTATAGATGCGTGCGAACGGGCGTCTGCTCGGAACGCCACGTAAGCCCGCCGTCTGTGGTCTTGATGATAGTGCCGTAAGTTCCAACAGCCCACCCGTGCAATGAATCATCTGTAGCGAACGAGACCGAGTAGAGATGATCTTTAACGTTCGACGCTCTTAGCTTCCACCTGTTCCCGCCGTCCGTCGTTGTCAAGATGACGCCGCGCGCCCCGACCGATACGGCGCGTCTTTTATCAAGGACCGCAAGCCCGTAGAGCGTCGTCGCGGCAGGAGGTTTTTGAGCATCCCACTCAAAGCCTCCGTTCTCAGTGTGAAGGATTGCGCCGTCCGCGCCAACGGCCCAGCCATGAAGTTTATCCTTATCAAAGCGCACGGAATTTATAGAATTGCCCTGTGGTCGCGGGTTCTGCCATAGCCAACCGCGCGAAGGCGCTTGAGCATTAGAGTAGGAGAGCGCGCCGAAGGCAGCGAGCCACACGCAGAGGATAAAAGCTCTGCGAAAAGCGCGGCTGCCGCCGGGCAGCGAAACTCTTTTTGAGGAAGAGACAAACACTCTACTATTCCTTACGGAAATGATGGCTCGCGCCTGAGCGTGGATCGGGAAGCTCAGATTATAAAGGTGATGTTGAGCGAAAGCGAATCATAAAGCAGTGAATAGTGAAAAGTGAATGGTGAATAGTGAAGACGGTTTTAAACTTTTCACTATTCACCATTCACTTTTCACTGCTCTTCAACAACGCCGATGCGGTCAATCGCGTCGCGTAAGACGCTCTCGTCAACGTGACCAAGTTGAGCTATGCGGCGCGCGGCGCGGTCCGCTGCTTCCTGTACGACGTGGCCTGCATGGCCCTTCGCCCATTCCCAACTGATTTCATGTGGACGCGCAGCCTCGTCCAATCGCTCCCACCATTCCGCGTTGGACTTACGACGAAAGCGGCCAGACATAGTCTCGACAACGTAGCGCGAATCCGTCACAACGCGCACGCGGCAAGGCTCGCGCAAGGCTTCAAGACCGAGTGCGGCTGCGGCAATCTCCGCCTGCTGATTCGTAGCCTGTCCTAGATACGCGCCCACGCCGCGCCAGATGCCTTTATAACCAAGAAGCGCAACCGCAGCCGCGCGAGTATCTGTAGTAAGCCCATTCCCTAGACTTGACCCGTCACAAAAAATCGTAACCGACTTTGAGTGATGAGTGATGAGTGATGAGTGATGAGTTGAATCCTTTTTATTCATCATTCATTACTCTGCTCTCACTAATCCATCTTCCGGGACACGCCGGACATGATCTACAGCTTCCTCAAAAGTATCGTCGTGCGAGATGACGAAGAGTTGATCGAAGTCGTGCACCTGCCCGATCTGCTGCGCAAGACGCTCGCGGCGCTCTGCATCCATGTTGATTGTAGGCTCGTCGAAGAAGGCTAAGCGAATGTCCGAGAGTTGTTTCAAGAGGGCCAGCCGAACCGACATTGCCGCAGCCATCTGCTCGCCGCCGGAAAGATTTGGGAAGGAGCGTTCGTGCCCTTCTTCTTCAAGAACAATCTCATAATCATTCGTCCAGCGTAATGCACGACCGGCTTCACCTGTTATCTCTCTGAAAAGCTGATTGGCATCAATCGAAATATTATAGAGATAACTCTTCGCTACTTCCGGTCCAGCCTTTTTCAATGTATCTCGAATAAACTCTGTGGCTTGATTTGCCTCGTCCAGGCGTTCCTTTTCACGAAGTTGCTCATGCCACTGCTTCTGCATTTCCTTTAGTCTCTTGATCTCTGATGCAAGATAAGATTCATTCTTCTCGGCCTCTTCTAGCTTTGCATAGGTCGCGGCTGCGCGCTCACGTGCGCCCGCCAGATGCGAGCGTTCCATGTCGTGCTGCTCGCGGTCGTAAGCACGGGACGCCGCTTCAAACTCCGCGCGTGCCGCTTCAGCTTCATGCGCCGCGCGTGAAGCCTCGGTTTCGGCCTTCTCTAATTCTGATTGTCGCGCGGGCAAAGTTGCTGCCAGCGCTTCGCTCGCCAGATATTCGCGGTGCGCCTCGCTCGTGCGGTCGCGCTCGCGCTGCGCTTCTCGCAAGCGCACGTCGAGCGCGCCATACTCTGCAAGCTTCGATGCAGTCTCGCGCGATTGTTCTTCAAGCGCACGCTCAGCATCCGTCGCAGCAGCAAGCTCACGCGCGCGCGCCTTTTCGTTCTCAGCTTCTTTGCGAAGCGCGACGGCGCGGGCGCGCGGGTCGTCGAGCGCTGCAAGGCGTTTCTCCAACTGCTCTATATCTTTCTCAAGAACGGGAAGCGCGTCGGCTACGGCTGCAACGCTCGCGCGCTCTTCGCGCTTGGCCTTTCCTTCGCGCTCGATCTCCGTGAGCCGTTCCTGCAAAGGTTTCAGTTCTGCGTAACGCCTATCTGCTTCACGTTCCGAGATAAGCGAGGCGTCAATGCCTGAGAGCGTGGCGCGCAACTCGTTGAGACGCTCGCGGGTTGAAGCAGGAAGCTGCGCTATTTCCCGGTCAAGCTCTGCGAGTGCGCTTTCACGATCTTTCAGCAACTCACGCTCACTCTTAAGTTGATGACGCGCGCTCTCAAGACGGGCCAGATATTTCTCGGCCTCTCGCGCCTCGCGCACAGCGACGCCTACATTCACACGCTCCTGTTCAATTGCGTTCAACTGCCGGGTGTTCGACGCGAACTGCCCCTTGAAATAGTCTTCGAGCGTTTTACCTTCGCCGATGTTCAGGCAGCGTTCGGACAAGATTGGGCAGAGACCGTTTCTGACTTCACGATGAAACTTCTCGTCGTGCTCTATCTCTGCGCGAAGGCGAGCGAGTTCGTTGGTCAACTCCGTTTCGCGCGCCGCAAGTTCAGTCGCCTGCGACGCTTTGGTCGAATATCTTTCAAGTTCCGCAATCTCTTTTTCGTGCTTTGCGACCTCGCGGCGAATGCGCTCGACTTCGCGCGCGGCCTCTTTGCGTTGATTCGAGAGATGCTTGAAACTGGTCGCAGCCTTTTCGGTTCTGCTCAGAGTGGTCTCGGCATCGAGACGCTCGCTCTCAAGCTGTGCGACTCGCGTTTGCGCGCCCTCGCCTCGCTTTGCTTCCTGAACGCGCTCGCGGGTTTGCGTGTGCTGCTTGCGCAAGGCATCCAACTCCGCATCAATCTTCCTGAGCCGCTCGCGCTCGCTCAATGCGCGTGCGCGCAAATCACGAAGCCGCTCTCGCTCTCGCTCCAGCGCTTCCTGCTCACTTATCTCGGGCCGAAGCGCAGAAAGTGAAACGGCTGCTGCGCGTGCTCGCTCGACATCTTCTGTTAGGCGCAAGACGTGAGCTTTGGAAGATACGAGCAAGCCTTCGATGCGGGAAGCTTCCGCGCGCAGAAGGTCACGCGCCGCGCGCTCAGATTCCAGACTGCGCAAAGTGTTGTCTGCGGCGACGAATGAGTTGTAATCAGCTTCAGTCGCAAGTGTGCGCTCCATAGCTCGCTCAGCCGCGTCGCGTTCAGCGCGCAAAGCAGGAAGACGATTCACAGTCGCCTCGTGCTCGACTTCGCGCCGGTCTTTCAACGCGCGCGTCTCTTCAACACGGCGCAGGGCTTCGTCCATCGAGCGGACTCTTTCATCGCGCGCAGCGATTTCTCGCTGCAATTCATTGAGCGCGGTTTCAAGCTCATGCACGCGAGCGGTCACGCTCCTTTGTTCTTCCGCAAGCTCGTCATAGCGCGCAAGCTGACTCTCCGCTCCCGCGATGCGACCCTTAATCTCAGCCGTCTTCTCGTTGATTAAATTAACGGTTTCGCCTAGAAGCTTGCGAAGCATTGAGGAAACATCAGCCTTCTTCTCTGCGATGCGGATTCCCAGCCCGTTATCGTAAACGTAATAGCCCGTGCCCGTGTCTCTATAAACCGTGTAGAGCCGCTCGTCTATGTCACTCAGGAATGTCACGCGCACAGAACCACGCCGCGCGCCGCGACGAAGAAAATCCTCCTTGCGATAATCGAGCATGTCGAAGAGCGACCACGCGATTGCTTCGAGGATCGTAGTTTTCCCCGCGCCGTTCTCGCCCGTAATCGCAGTTATGCCACGCTCGAAATTGAACTCCGCGCGCTCGTAAGATTTTATGTTCTCCAGTTCGACTCGTGTGACGTGCATGAGGTTAGATTGTAATCATTCGTTAACTTTTAGCACAGCAAGGAAAGCCTCCTGCGGAATCTCAACGCGACCGACCTTCTTCATGCGCTTCTTGCCCTCTTTCTGTTTCTCCAGGAGCTTGCGCTTGCGCGTGATGTCGCCGCCGTAGCATTTCGCCAGAACGTTTTTGCCCAGAGCTTTGACGGTCTCGCGCGCGACGACCTTGTTGCCTATGGCCGCCTGTATGGGAACTTCAAAGAGCTGGCGCGGGATTAGCTGCTTCATCTTCTCGGCAAGCGCGCGACCCTTTGCCTGCGCAGTCGCGCGATGAAGTATGAGCGAGAGCGCGTCAACGGGTTCGCCCGCGACCAGAACGTCGAGTTTGACTAGGTCCGACTCCCAGTAGCCAGCGAAGTGATAGTCAAGCGATGCGTAGCCACGCGAGACGGATTTCAGACGGTCGTAAAAATCTAGAACGATTTCATTCAAAGGCAGCTCGTAAGTGAGCATCACGCGGTTTGATGCGATGTACTCAAACTTCTTCTGAATCCCGCGCTTCTCTTCAAGAAGCGGAAGGATGCCACCCAGGTATTCGTCCGAACTGAGAATCGTAGCCAGAATGATCGGCTCCTCAATCTTCGCAATCCTTCCGGGGTCTGGCATCTTCGCGGGCGAATCAATCTCTATGGTCTCGCCGTCGGTCGTCGTCACAACGTAGCGCACGCCCGGCGCGGTCGTAATCAAATCGAGATTGAACTCGCGTTCAAGACGCTCCTGCACAATATCCATGTGAAGAAGTCCAAGAAAGCCGCAGCGGAATCCGAAGCCCAGAGCGGTAGAGGATTCAGGCTCGTAGAAGAATGACGCATCGTTCAAGCGCAGCTTATCAAGCGCGTCGCGCAACTCTTCATACTGGTTCGTGTCCACAGGATAAAGCCCTGCGAAGACCATCGGCTTAATCTCCTGAAAGCCGGGGAAAGGTTCTTTCGTGGGCCTGGCCGCTTCCGTAATCGTGTCGCCGATCTGCACGTCCGCGACCTCTTTGATCGAGGCCGTCAGGAAGCCGACTTCGCCGACGCCCAGAGAATCAATCGCGGTCGGGCGAGGGCGATTGACGCCAATCGTTTCGACCTGATAGTCGCGTCCGGTGTTGAAAAAACGAATCTTCATGCCCGGACGAATCGTGCCGTCAATCACGCGGAAGAGAACGATGACGCCGCGATATGAGTCGTACCAGGAATCGAAGATGAGCGCCATCAGCGGAGCATCAGCGTTGCCCTTCGGCGGCGGCACGTCGCGCACGATTGCTTCCAGAACTTCCTTGACGCCCGCGCCTGTCTTCGCAGATGTCAACACGGCATTGTGCGTTCCCAATCCGATGACGTGCTCTATCTGCTCCATAGCCTTTTCTGGTTCAGCGCCCGGCAAATCAATCTTATTGATGACAGGTATGAGTTCCAGATTGTTCTCAATCGCAAGATAAGTGTTGGCTAAGGTCTGCGCTTCGACTCCCTGAGAAGCATCAACAACGAGCAGCGCACCTTCGCAGGCGGAGAGCGAGCGAGAGACCTCGTAAGAGAAATCAACGTGGCCGGGCGTGTCAATCAGATTGAGCACATAACTTTGACCATCCCGCGCCTTGTAATCCAGACGGACTGCGTGCGCCTTGATCGTGATGCCGCGCTCGCGCTCCAAGTCCATGTCGTCCAGAACCTGCGCTGACATCTCACGCTCTGTCAACGCGCCGGTGAGTTCGAGAAGGCGATCCGCAAGCGTGGATTTGCCATGATCTATGTGCGCGATGATTGAGAAATTTCGTATGCGTTCAGGGTTCATTGTCAGTTGTCCGTCGTCAGTTGTCCGCCGTTCGTTTTGCAACTGACAATAGACAACTAACTACTGACAGCTAAAATAACAAAACGGGCGCTGAATAGCACGCGCCCGCTTGTCTCAGATTACTAAGGTTGATAGCGAAACTATCCTTAAGGTTTTCCAGGTGTCGGCGTTGGTTTAGCCGTCGTAGTTGGCTTCGATTGCGGCGGCGGCTCGACCTTGATGCTGTTGCGAATCATGTCCCACGCATCGGCTGACTTTGCCATATCACTCTCAGAACCAAGCTGCGACAACTGTACAAGGCGGTTCGATATTATGCGGTGGAACGAGTCCATACCACCCGGGTCATTACCTAGCATGGCACGCACGCGCACGCCGTCCGAAGACGCGCCAGCAATTTCAGTCGTTATGTTCGAGCGAGTTGGATGCAGGCCAGCTTGCTGAAGCTGCTCAACGAAATTGTCAACATAGTGATCTTGAATTATACGCTTTGCCTCCGCCTCTTTTTGTGGAGTCTTGAGCCACTCGCGTGGCGCGCGCAATCGAAGTTCAGCGTAGCCATCACCGCGCAGCAATTGTATGAACTGCATTTGCTGCGTGCTCTGGTCGCTGACCTGCCAGCTTGCTGGATAATCAAAAGATAAGCCATCCTTGTCGAAATGTTTCGTATCGGGAGTCTGCGCGTGCGCAGTCAATCCAATGAGCAAGAGGCAGAACGAAACGATTATGGTGGCGCGTGTTGCTTTCATATTTCTCTCTCTTTGAAAAGCAGAATCAAATTGTCAGTTGTCCGTTATTTGTTTTTTGCAACTGACAACGGACCACTGACGACTGACAGCTAAAATAACAAAACGGGCGCTGAATAGCACGCGCCCGCCTTGGTTGGCACAGACTCTTTTCCTGTTTTATCTTCTAGCCGCGCTCGTCGGCGGTATCATCATGCTGGCGATCTCGCGCAATGATTCAAGATGGTTATTCGATAACTCAACTTCGGTTGAGCCGAGCCTGACTGTGACGCGTTGTGCATGAGTAAGAGTGACGAGGCTCGCGTAGGTGAGCGTCAATCGCATCTTCTCAACGGTCGTCTTTCGCTCGCCGTGTTCGGTGAAATACTCCTCCGCTCCGACCGATGACAAAGCACGGCCATCGGCCAATATGCTCAGACCGTGCACCTCATTGTAGCGCGGCTTTTTCGAGGCGGTGACGAAATAGATGTCAATCGTAGGCGGCGTGCGCAGGCGACGATCCTGATAGAAGAATGCGGCGCGCATGTATATTCCATCGCCTAAGCTGTGCGGGTGTTCGAGCGTCGTCTTCATACGCCCTGACGTTGCGTCGAAGCTCGTCACGATCAATGCACTGTGATGATAGGGCGACGGCGGCGATACGGTGCAGAATTTTTGAGCGAGTCCGGTGGCTGAAAAAGTTAGAAGAAGAGCGCACACGAGGGGGATTCGTTTCATGGGGGTCATATTCTCTTTTTAATCATAACTCCAGTCGGGATTATTCCGGCAGGTCGGAAAACTTGCCGGAAGATAAATACTCTAAATTTCGTTCGGAGTAAAGAGAAATCTTTCAGCTAGGGGGTCGCCTTCATCCACTCGATACAGTGGAGCAAGCTGGAACGCATACTATTAAGTGTATCTTGATGGATGCGGCCATGACCGGGCAGAACCCACTCGAAATCGTAATCCAGTAGCTTCTCCATAGAGCGCATCTGCTCTGTCCATGAATACCAGCAGGCGCTTCTAAAGGCCGTCAAGGTCTCTCTTGTGGGCGACCAGGCAAGGTGATCGCCTGTGAATAGAAACCTGTTTTTGTGGAGCAAAACCATGTGGCCGCGCGTGTGGCCGGGAACGGGAATCACGACGAGGTCGTTGTCGAGTCTGACCGCAGCCGCACCCTCTATGATGCGCTCCATGCCATGCCGCGCTGCGCCGTCCGCCGCGTGCATGATGCGCTCTGCGCCGAACTTTTCGGCAAACTGCGCGTGGTCCGCTATGTCGTCGCGGTGCGTCAGAAACATTAACGAGACTCCGCCCATCGCGGCAATCTTTTTAACCAGAGGTCCGGTGAATCGTGGCGAGTCAACCAGAATGTTGCCGCCTTCTGAAGCGGGGCGCACAATCAGATAGCTCCACGCGCCGAAACTTGATTCCGATGTGAAGCCGCAGAAGTAAACGTTCTCGCTAATCTTTGTCGGAAAAGCATCAACGCCGATTCGAGTGTCATATTTGCGCGTCGTACCGATTGACCCCGTGGGACAGGCCGCGAGCGACATTAAGGCCAGGCGAATCTCCTCTTTAGTTTCAGGTTGATGAAAGACGCTCGATTGATCGCCGTGATCGCGGAAGACTGTGGGTGCAATCTGTCGGCAGGCGTCACAATCTATGCAGGTCGCGTCAACAAAGAAATCGCCCGCAACGTTCTCCGGCAATCGTCGCTCAAGGTTCGCCATTAATTCCATCCCTCTCAATTTCTATGATGACGCAAGGCAAAGAACAGTTGGAAGTAGGCAGAAGGCAGAAGGCAGTAAATATTCGCTCGTTCGGGCGAAGGGTTATCAGTAAAGCATTTCGCTTATCAACCCTTACCTGACTGCCTACTGCCTACTGCCTACTGCTTTCTGCTTTTTCCTTGCTCTTTCCGCTGCTAGGTCTATAATCTGCGGGACTATCAGACATTCCTCTACAGAGAACTCGCTGGTCGGGCGGGTTCGCTTCGCAAATACTTGAGCCTAGATGGTCGCGCTCTTGAGTCGGGCGCGGTCACCAGAACGTGCAGACAGGGAAGAGCTGATGACCCGGTTTAATGTTAGGCTGAGAGTGTTCCCCATTCTTTATCGCGCCTCGAACTCCTGCGCCCGCAGGTTTCATCACACAAACATGGAGGCCAGAGCATGACGCAAGTGAAACGCTCGCCGCTTGCGCGCTACGGCATCCCGGTCCTGTTGGTCTCGCTTGCGGCAGCCATCACCTGGCTAATCCCCACGATGGGCGAGCGTATACCTTTCGCGCTCTTTTACTTTCCGATAATAATCGCCGCTCTGTATGGCGGATTGGGTCCCGCGCTGCTAACGGTCTTGCTCTCGCTTCTGCTGGGAACTTATCTCTTCATTCCTCCGGTCCATTCATTCAACATAGGTTGGGACGGATTCATTCGCGTCTCAACGTTCTTCACCATCGCGCTGCTGGTCACTCTGGTTATTGAAAGGATCAGGCGAGCAGAGAGCCTCGCGCAAGGGAGCCGAGACCAACTGGTCACGACCTTGCGCAGCATAGGCGACGCAGTTATCGCTACAGACGCGAAGGGTCGCGTGACATTTATTAACGAGGTCGCGCAAACCCTGACGGGCTGGAAGTTTGAAGAGGCCGAAGGGCTTGAACTGAGAGAGGTCTTTCATATCATCAGCGAAGATTCGCGCCAGGAGGTCGAAAACCCTGTCGCAAAGGTCTTGCGCGAAGGCGTCATTGTCGGTCTGGCGAATCACACCTTGCTGGTTTCAAAGGATGGAAAGGAGATTCCGATTGATGACAGCGGCGCTCCTATCAGAGACACAGAAGGAAAGATAAGCGGCGTCGTGCTTGTCTTCCGAGACATCACAGAGCGCCGTCAGGCTGAAGAAGCGAAGCGGCGCTTGGCGGCGATTGTGGAATCTTCCAATGATGCTATTTTCAGCAAAACTCTTGACGGCGTTATCACAAGCTGGAACGCGAGCGCCGAGCGGCTCTACGGCTACTCGGCAGAAGAGATCGTTGGCCGCTCTGTCTCCGTTCTGGCTCCGCCGGACCGCGCCGATGAAATCCCTGACATTCTGGAAAGACTCAAACGGGGTGAGCGCATAGAACAGTTTGAGACCAAGCGAGTGACGAAAGATGACAGAGTGCTGGACATAGCCCTGACCATCTCTCCCATCAAGAACACAAGAGGCAAGATCATCGGCGCATCAACAATCGCGCACGACATAACGAAGCGAAAGCTGGCCGAAAAGGAGCGCGAAGAGCTTTTGGAGCGCGAGAAGTTGGCGCGCGTCGAAGCCGAAGAGGCGAACCGCACGAAGGATGAATTCCTGGCAATGCTCTCGCACGAACTGAGAACGCCGCTCACGGCGATACTCGGCTGGATTAGATTGCTTCGCATGAAGGAGTTGGACGAAGCGACATCCAGACACGCTCTTGAAACTGTCGAGCGCAACGCGAAAGCGCAGGCGCAGCTTATTGAAGACCTGCTGGACGTGTCGCGCGTCATAACGGGCAACCTGCGTCTTGAGATTTCCAATGTAGAGCTTGTGCCCGTAATCGAGGCTGCTATGGATGCCGTAGAGCCTGCTGCAAACGCAAAGATGATTAAGCTTGAGCCATCGCTTGATGCAAAGACAGGTCCAGTCTCAGGCGACCCTGCGCGATTGCAGCAGGTCGTCTGGAACTTGCTCTCGAACGCAGTCAAGTTCACGCCCAGGGAAGGGGAGGTTTCTATATGCCTTGCGCGAGCAGACTCTCACGTGGAGATCGCAGTGAGCGACACGGGGCAGGGAATCAGCGCGGATTTTCTGCCCTTCATCTTTGACCGCTTCCGTCAGGCTGATAGCTCTATGACGCGCTCTCATGGCGGACTCGGTCTGGGCCTTTCAATCGTGCGTCATCTTGTGGAGCTGCACGGTGGAACTGTTCATGCAGAGAGCAGAGGCGAGGGACAAGGCGCAACCTTCAAAGTTCGACTTCCAATCCTTCCATTGTGGAATGCGGATAACGGGATTGCGGATTTGGAAAGAACAGGAAGCAGGAGCAAGGGCGAGTCGAGCAAGAAATGTTCATGAAGTGAAGGCTTCAGTGATAACCCTTCACTCGACTAAGCTAATACTTACCTGCCTCCTGCCTACGGTCTTTTCGGCGGCTCATTCGGTTTCTTCGGCGGCGGTGGTTCATCATCGTCGCCAATGTCTTCTATGATCTTCACTTCAGCGCCAAACTTCTGATAGTTGCGGAAGCGTATCTCGTTGCGCGTCTGTATGGATTGGTTGCCGACTGCGGCTGTGAGCTTTATCTCGGCTTCGGATGGCAGCAGATACTTTTTCTCGTTAATCGTCACCCAGTCGTAATCAATGCGGCTGCTGGCGGCTGTGACGGGAAAGCCTGCGGGGATGTCGGTTGCGATGTCTTCGATGCGAAGCACCCGGAAGTTTTCGCGGTCCACCCAGATTCTTCCGCGATAGCCTGTGACGGTTGCTTGTTCAGCAGCGCCGTCGCCTCCGGCCTTGATTCTCTGCTTTGAAAACTCCTGCTTGACCTCATACTCGTAAACGATTGTGCGGCGACCTCGCAGTGTGTCCGTGTCAACGGGCTTAAACTCTGCGCGCGTCTCAGGATTGAAAAGCAGTGCGAGCATCGTCACGTACTCGCCCGTAGAGCTTGTCCCTCCGACCTCCTCGTAAGAGCCGCCCTCTTTGTAATCCTTGCTCGGCGGCATCCCGTTAATCGCCAGAAGCTTGTACTCTTCGCCAGCCGATGCGCGATAGCTCACGGCGAGTGTCAGATGATCCAGCGGGACCCAGTTGTTCGTATTGCCGTAGGCGCGAGAGCGAGTTATCTGCTGCTTGACTATGAAATCGGGCATCGCCTCGCTTGCCGCCAGCGTCGCCACGCGCGACTTTTCCAGAAGGTCTTTGGATTCTGCTTCAGGCGGCAAAGTAGAGCCGACGGGATTCAGTCTGCGCCGGTCCGCCTCCTCAAGCGCGTGGCGCAAGAGCACGTCGTTGCCGCTCTTGCTTGCGACGAGCGAGCGCATCCCTTCGGTCAAAGGGAAACCCAGCCCGCGACGGCGAATCTCTTCGATCACCTCGTCGCGCTTTTCAGGATGACCGGGAAGCTGATAGATGAGACGCACAAGCTCTTGACTCGTGAGCGGAGCGTCATTTGATTGCGCGCGAGCGTTGTTAAAGCCGAAGCTTACGAGCAGAAGCGATGCGACGAGTGTAGCCGTCAGGCGGGAGATTAAATTACGATTGCTCATATAAATTTCTAAAAGATTCCGAAGCCAGAGAATTCAAGGATGCGCGCCGTGCGTCGTGCGGTTGTCCGCGCGTCACATACAAAAATGCTCAATCGCGCTCCGTAAAATTCTAACGCACTCGTTCAACTCGGTCACGGGCACAAACTCGTCCGTGCGATGCGCTACGCGTATGTTGCCCGGACCGAGCACGACCGCCTCTGCTCCAAGCTCGATCATCTGCGGCGCTTCAGTCCTGTCCGGGCACGGGTCGCCATTCGAGCGTGAAGCGGCACTCGCCCGCGATAATGTTCTTAGCTGTGCCGCCGTTGATTAAGCCTACGTTGAGCGTGGTGTGCGGCGGATCAAACTCTGCGCGCTCGTCCTGTTTGAGTTCCTCTGCGATGCGCTCGATGCGCGCGATTAGACGTGCCGCACGAAAGATTGCGGAAGCGCCGAGCGCGGGGTAGGCGCTGTGGCCTTCGCGCCCGCGAAAAAATATTTCAGCGATACAGTATCCCTTGCCAGCGCGCATTGGCTTCAACGAGGTCGGCTCGCCAACAATGCTGTAACGAGCGCGAAGGGCACGCGCGTCGGCCAGACGCTTCGCGCCGAGACAACCGATCTCTTCGTCTGCCGTGAAGATTAAAGCGAGCGGGCGCGCGAGCCTTCGTAAATCAATTCCTTCGACCGCTGCGAGCGCCGAAGCTATAAAGCCCTTCGTGTCGCACGCGCCGCGCCCGTAAAGTTTCCCATCTCGCCCAGTCAAACTAAGCGCATCGGTCCAGGCAAGGTCGAAAGGAACGGTGTCCGTGTGACCTACGAGCGCAAGCTCAACTTCCACGTTCTCCGAATCGTCAGAATCAGTTCCTGCAATCGCAATCATGTTCACCTTTTCAACACCGCGCTCGTCCGTGTAAGGGAGATGTCGGACGCTGAGGCCGAGTGCTTCGGCGCGGGCGGCGAGATGATTGATTATCTCTGCGTTCGAGCGGGATGAGATGGATTCGATTGCGACCAACTCCGACAATGTTTCTTCAACACTCATAAAATCCCACTTTCACTTTTCCCTTTCGCGGAAGAGTTCGGCTTTCACAAGCCATTCGAGACGCTTCATCTCTGATTCTTCAGAGCTAGTGAAGTGTACGCCGAAACCTATCTCCGGCATCTGGTAAATTACTTCTGCCCAGAGCGATAGATATCCGCTTCGGGGCTGCTCTATCTCCAACCTGATTAACTCTCCAGGTGTGACCTTATCGTTCGTGAGTATGAAGCAACCCGTTTTGCTAAGGTCTATTATTTCGCCTTCGAGTATAGCCCGCACGCCTTCCCAGGTAGCTTTAAGGCTCACCTTCGCGCGATTAGCTTTTCTTTTATCGTCCATCATATTGAAGAATCTATTTTCTGCGGCATGGCCGAGACCATAGACCACAGCTTCCGTTTTATACGCTTAACTGTCTGATAAAGCTCGCGCGGATAATCTCTCGGAGTCTCTTTCGACAAACATCCTTAGCTCCACAATCTCTTCTGAAGCGCAGCGAACCTTGCGATTATTTCGCTCTGCGCCGCGTGCTGCCCACTGCTTACTATCCGCCTGCCGCCGACAAAAACATCTTTCAGGGCTGTGCGCGCCAAACCGAAGACTATGTATGACAGTAAATCATCCGTCGATGCTCCTGCAATTGACGGGTCGTTAAGATCAACTGTGAAGAAGTCCGCCGGACCATCAGGTTGAAGCAATCCGCCCGGCGCGGCAATACTTCGTGCGCCGTTAAGAGTTGCACAGTCGAAGAGTCGCGCGGCGAGAGACGAAGGTTGATTATCTACGGGCGCGAGCACTGCGCGCTCAAGCTTCTGAAGCCGCAAGTGATACTCAAGCTCGCGGGCGTCTTCCAGAAGATCAATCTGCGCCTGGCTGTCTGTGCCGAGCGAGACGGGGACGCCTTCTCTAAAAAATAGATCGGCGGGAGCAATGCCGTCGCCCAAGTTTCTCTCCGTCGCAGGACAGGCGCAGACGGTTGCGCGCGCTCGTTCAAGCAGACGCGCTTCGTCAGGCGTTACGTGAATGGCGTGCACGGCTGTGAAGCTTGAAGAGAGAAGCCCTTCGCTTTCGAGAAGTTGAACGGGAGTGCGACTGTATTCTTCAAAGCAAGCGCGAACTTCCGCAGGCTGCTCTGCGACGTGCATGTGAACGGGCATGGAAGAGTTTTGAGTTTTGAGTTTTGAGTTTTGAGTTGCTGTCTCGGAATAGTTGATAATTTCGCGCAGGTATCGGAGCGGCACTGCGCGTACACTGTGCGGCGCAATGCCGACCCATGCAGATTTGGTGTCTTCACGCGAAAGCTCTGCTTGGAGCGTTTCGACGTTGTGAAGATAACGGTCGGCTTCGGCTTCAATGAATCGCTTCTGCCGCTCATCCATCGGAGTCTTGAAACCTGAGCGCGCATAGGCCACGCTCAATAGCGCAATGCGAAGGCCAACATCGCGCGCGGCCTCTACGACGATTTTCGCAGTCAGATTCGGATCGTCGTAAGTTTCGCCGCCGGGCGCGCGATGTATGTAGTGAAACTCTCCGACCGAAGTGATGCCGCTCAAGGCCATTTCAAGAAAGGCCATGCGCGATGCATCGTAAATATCTTCGGGCGACAGGCGCTCAGCGGCGCTGTACATCATCTCGCGCCAGGTCCAGAAAGAATCGTGCTCACTCGTTCGTCTTTCAGTGCGCCCGCGAATCACCCGCTGGAAAGCGTGCGAGTGCGTGTTTGTGAGACCGGGCAACGCGGCCCTGCCTTTGAGCCGCACGATTTCTCTTGCGACTTCCGGCTCGCGCGTGAGTCCATTGATGCGTCCCTCCTGGTCGCAGAGAATCGCAACTCCGCTCTCGAAGCGCCCGTTCGTGTAGAGCAGGTCGGGCAAGTATGCGACCGTGTCTTCAGTTAAAAAATCGGGCATAAGTTAAGAGGAATATAACATGGCGACCAGGTCAGGCCAGCCCTGCACCGGCAGCATGAAGCACCGCTCAAAGCGGATTCTGCATCTAAATGCTCAAGCAATATGACTCCAGAAAAACTTAAAACTTACGCTCGCTTTGCCCGCCAGCACGCGCGCCGCTTTCTGTCACAAAGATTAGCGGAGACAGGAAAGCCTATAGCCCCCGCACCGCATCGCCCGCAGCCAGCAAGCTGGGATGATGATTCTTTAACGGTCGCGTGGCTGGGCCATGCAACCGTTCTCATAAATTTTTTCGGCACCTGGCTTTTAACAGACCCTGCGCTTCGCCCGCACGTTGGCGTCCGACTTGCAGGCTTAACAATCGGTCCACGCCGCATAGTCATGCCTGCTCTTTCAGTTAAAGAGATTCCGCCTCTCGATGCAGTGCTTCTTTCGCACGCGCACATGGATCATTCCGATCTGGGAACGCTTCGTAGTCTCCCGCGCAAAGCAGAGGTTGTAGTGCAGCACGGCAACTCAGACCTCGTGCGCCGCTTTCGTCGCGTGCACGCTCTCTCATGGGGAGAGAGTGTTGAGATTACGGGCGCGAGGATTGAATCAATCCGTGTGAACCACTGGGGAGCGCGAAGTTTGACGGATAAGCACAGAGGCTACGGCGGATTCTTAATCACAAAGCGCGGTCGCAGTCTGGTCTTCGGCGGCGACACGGCCTACACAAGCGCCTTCGCTTCTTTGAGGGGACGCGCGCAGATTGATCTGGCTATCTTGCCAATCGGAGGATATGACCCTTACATACACGCGCACGCCAACCCGGAACAGGCTTGGGCCATGCGACGCGAAATGAATGCCAGCTACATTCTGCCCATGCACCATTCTACGTTTCGTCTGAGCCGCGAGCCTGTCAAAGAACCCATAAGGCGATTGCTCGAAGCAGCCAAGGACGAGCGCTGGCGCATCGCTTTGACTGAACCGGGCGAAACCTGGAAGATTTCGGATTTCGGAATGCGGAATGCGGATTGAAAAAGCAAAGCCTACTTCCTTATCAATCCGTAATCCGAAATCCGCATTCCAAAATTATTTTGTCTGGCATTTTGAATAAAGGTGATAATATCGTGCCGATGTTTGAACGCCGTGCTTTCTTTAGGGTTATGAGAAACGGCTAAGAGCGCTCTTCGACAGCAGGCATGTGGCACAAGATAGTATCCCCCAACTTGAATTTTTTAAACTCAACTGCGCGCGGTCTCTTCGTCTCACTTCTTCAACAATGCAAGCACAGATATTTATACAGCGCCGTCTGCGCTCTTGTTCTACTGACAGGCGCGAGCGCGGCCTTCGATAATCAAAGCCTCTCACAAACTCTGATTGCCTCAAACGCTTTTGCCGTTGCGTCGCAAGCTAAAGCGAAACGCATCGTCACTCTTCGGCATAACGACACGATGGAAGGCTCTCGCTGCACCGTCACTTCCGACTTGCAATTAGACGACTATAGCTCTTACGTCGAAGGCGAACGCTTCTTCGTGCGCGTGCCGCAATCCACTCTCGCCAAAGCGCACGGGGCGGTTGCGGGGCGCGGCTTCACGAACATGCGCGTCGAGCAGAGCGGAGACGATGTGGTCATCTCTTTTCTTTTGCAGTTGGGCGCGACCTTCCACCTCAATCAAAGTTTCAATCGCCTTGAGATAAATTTCCTTACGAACGAGCATGCGAGCAAAAGTAAATAGCCTGTGATTGTTAATCAACCACAGCAATGCTCAAACAGTTTTTGAAACAGGTGCTCTTTCAAATGCGACAATGCTCAGGCTGAGCGCAACGATCAGTTCAAATATGAGCAATGCCCAATCAAAGAGAGCGTTCTTCAGGCTCTCTTTGAGAGAGAGTTCTTCAAATTGAAAGCGCGGGATTGTCGCGGGGTCAACTGCCCTTTGCGACATGTAGTTTTGAACGTAGAAGATGTGCGGGCTTTGCGGGTCCAGACGGTCCTGCTCCTGAACGAAGCGAGCGTAACCTTCAGCCCACTTATCTACAGCCTGAAGGAAATGTTCTTCCCGCGTGTCACCGACTCCCAAGATGCGTTCACTGCCCAGTTGAAATAGCCCGGCGGGTGTTAGTCTTAAAATATTCTGAATGATGCGCGCCTGTCGGCGATGGCTCGCCTGCTGCTCATCCAGCGTCGTCTTGATAGTTGTAATCATCTGATTGACGCGCCGCGCGTAGTTTCGTTCGGAAGCAAAATCATCCTTGCGCGCCTCGTTCATGTCAGAGCGAATGAAGGAGTCCATCTCGCCCACAAGCTCATTAACCTGATCTTCAAGCTGCCGCATAATCTTCTGCTCGACCTGAACGTCTGAGACCGTGCGGACGAAACCCTGAACGGCAGCCGTGCCGCCCTGCGGTATGACGACCACGACAGCGATCCAGAAGATGAGCAGAGCCGTTAAGCTGTAGGTTGAGGCGCTCGCGCGGCTAGAAACCAACAGGCTCACCGCGACGAAAATCGCCAGATACAGAATCTCTCCGAGAGCGAACAACAACATTCGCGCATAATCGCTGGCTGAGAACGCGCCGCCGCCTCTAGTCAAGTAGGCGAGCACACTCAAGATGCTTCCCGCCAGAAGTAGCCACGCGAGAAGGGTCATGACGGCTGCAAACTTTGCCAGCAGCACGCGCCGACGAGAGACCGGATATGCGAGCGTCAATGCGAGTGTGCCGCGCTCGCGTTCACCAACTATGAGGTCGTAAGAGAGTATGATTGCGATGAAGGAGAGAAGTATGCGGACCATAAACTCCCAATCGAGAACAGGGCGCACGGGCATCTCCTCATTACTCAGCCCTAGATCGCCAGGCTGTACGGCATTTGGAAAGTTATATTCGACTCCCAGCAGCCGTCCAAGCTCTGTGCCAGATGCCACGGGAAGCATCCGTGGCGGAGGGGCGCTCAAGTTAAGAGCCTCGCTGTGTCCGCCTGAGCCGAAGACTTCGTTGAAATTAATAGCTAGAAGTTCTACATGAGATGCAGACTCGCGGAAGCGTTCACTTGCGCTCAGTTCCACATCGTTGTGCATTCGCAGGAGGTCTTGATATGCGCTGCTCATTACGAAACCGTTGACTGTCATGCCTATGAGGAAAAGGCAGACTGCGATGCGGAATCGCGCGCTCTTTAGAAGGTCTCTTATCTCTCGCCAGTAGATAGCAGACATCACACACCTTCCGCTCGCTTGCGCCGAACGTCGTATCGCCTGAACTTAAGATAAGCCGCAGCCGCGCACAGCAGATTTATAAGAATGAGCGCCGCGATTGATGAAAAGATTTTAGATATAGCTCGATTGAGAGACTGAGGCTGATAGTTGAACTGCGGAATTTCGTTTATGGGGAGCACACGCTTGCCCGACTCTCTTTCTGCCAACACCTGCGCGTACAACTTCTTTCCCAACTCTGTCTCGCTTCTAGTATCCTCTTCCGTATTGGCTTTCTTTCCGAGACTTGTTTCTTTTGGAAAAGGCGACTCCGTGCCGGGCGGGTCGTCCGTAATCCAGCGAAGCGATGTGGTCAGGTGATTGGCGTCGTAGAAATCAATCAGGCTCTGGCGATATTGGCGCGCAGCGTCCATAAAATAATAGGCGTCGTCTCTGGACGTGCCGGTTAATTCGTCCGCAACGCGCTCCAGATGAACGACGGGTGAAAGAGCAGAAAGATTGAACGCGCGTTCGGCCTGCGTGCGATTCCTGTCCTGAAACTCTTTTATCCGGTTATAGATTTTGAGAGCGTACTCGCGCTCCATCTGTGCGCGTCGAGCGTAATATTTTATCCACCAACTGTAGGTTTCAGGACTGTAGAAGCTCATGCTGACGCCCTGCTCAAGAGAGATTGAGATTCCCTCGCTCTCTGGCGGCGCACCTAAACTCTTCTTGAAGTCGGCGCTTCTTTGCTCAAGCTCCTCGTTCAATCCGGCAAGCTCTCTATAGAGCATGTAGGATGAGGGCGAACGAACCACCTGCCGCGCTGCGAAGGCGGCTACTACGGGGATGAAGATTACTAAAGCAAACCATGCGATCATAGCCGCAAGAAGCGAAGAGGACGTGCGCCTTGTCAGCACAGAGATGAGCATTCCAATCCAGAACATCGCGGAGAGATAGATAAGAATTGCCAGAATCCAAAGAGCAATGCGCGGCCACTCTGCGCCCGGAAAGTGAACGCGGCTTATGAAGCAGACGATGAGCGCGATCAGCAGGCTTGCTGCCAAGGCTAAAGCAAGAGCGAGAATGCCGCCCAGATATTTACCGAAGATTACTTGCCATCGCGCCAGTGAGTTTGAGAACGAGAGAGCAAGTGTTCCGCGCTCACGCTCTCCGCTCACTGCATCGAAAGAGAGAAGAACTGCAAGAAGTCCGAGCATATCGCCCAGAACGGTCGTAACATCAAACTCGCTGAAGCGCGCTAAATAAGGAGTGCCCGCCGGGGCATCCTCCGTCGTCGCGGGAATCTGGTTGTTTGAAACTATAACGACTCTGCCGTCTCTGGTCTCGAACCCTGCGTTCAGAATCATCAAGGGTGCGACCGCTCGCACCAGTATGGGTTGAAACTCCGACCACGTTGTTGCTTCACGAAGCTTCTGCCGAGCGCGCTCAAGTGCTGTCTCGTACTGCTCCGCTTGCGCCCGGTAATTAAAAGTTCCAGCGAGCGTAGATAATAGAACCAGCGCAAGCGTCGTCACCAGAATCAACCTGAATCTTGCGCTCACCAAATGATCCCGCAACTCGCGCGCAGCGATAGCGCGAACTACCGATAACGCCCCGGCAGTGCGCGTCACTTTCGAGAAATCCGCCTGCGCTTCGTCCATCCCGTTCATCGAATTGTCTGCCTATAGAAGAAACGATGAATGATGAACGATGAATTAAAAGCAGAAGACAAAGCTTCTCAGTTCATCATTCATCGTTCATCATTCCGTATTCATCATTTCTCTTCATTTCGCTTCCATGAATATCCCACGCTTTGGCAGAGGGTTGTCCAGATTCTCAAAGCGTGATGGGAGGCCGTCGTTGCGATATAGGATAGGGCCAGCCATCAACTGATAATGTAGATGCGGCGCGTCTGAATTGCCGGAGTTGCCTAAAAGTCCAAGCACTTCACCCTGCTTGACCTTGTCTCCCACATGAACGCGAACCGAGCCTTGCTGCATGTGCGCGAGCATACTGTACTCTACGTTGCCGTGATCTATCACGACGACGTTTCCGGCAATAGCCCACATAGGCTCGCTCAGTTTTATAAAAATGTTCGTCGAGATAAGCCCTGGGCGAGCATTGTCCGGCACATCGTTGCGCGCATAGACGACTCTTCCTGCGGCGGGCGCTATTATCTCCCGTCCCCATCCGTAGAAGTCTTCGTTCGTTTCGCCTTTGGTCCTGATGATCTCATAGCGTGGACCAAGACCTATGATGTCGTAAGCATACTGCTGACTCCATTCCATCTTATGCTCCTCGTTGAAATCGTGTCCGGCTGCGACGACAAACTCTCCCTTGAGCGGAAAAGTCAGCCTGGTCTTCTGCGCATAAACCGAGACGGGAATCTCTAAGGACTTACGCAAGGTCTGGCCTTGAGGAGTGGTCAGTTCAAGATTATAGACGAGCTTGTCTATATAAAGCGCGACCATTTCAGAGAAGTGGTGCGCCAGATCAAAGACCTCATCCTGAGCCGCTAATGATTGGTAAGAGACTTTGCGCACGGCCTTCAAAGCTGTTTCGGAAAGCTCAAGCGACTTTACGCGATTCGCGCCCGCATAGAATTCAATCGTCGCCTTAGAGGGTTCGACCGACCGCCCCCATTTCTCTTTCACCAGGATGTTGAAGACAAAGCTTTCAGTCGCGCCCGCCCGCTCAACGCCATCGTTCTCTTTGTAAACGTGCAGCGGAATCGTTGATAGGCTCACCTCGTAAGGCTCACTCTTATGCTCGCCCAGTGGATTCTTGAAGAGACTGTCTTCGAGCGGGGCGTTCAATCTCTGCTCGTCAAACGTTACGGAAAGCGTCTGTCCGGGCGACTCCTCCTGAATATGGAAAGGGAGCAACACATTATTGACTTTGCGATAATCGCTGTAGCTGATCTTAAGCTCTCCATCTTCTAACTCGTAGTCTTCCCGAAGTAGAAGAAAACTGCTCGTGTCAAAGTAGAGCGTAACTGTCGGCTCGCCTTTCGGTGATAGCCGAACCTCGTAGGCTTCAGCGCCGGGCAACTGCCTCTTGCCCTTTAACTCGGCGGGTACGCCCGCATTCAAGTATTGAAGCAATGGATTGAAGAGTGCGCGTTGCTTTAATCTCGCTCGCTCGTCCGCAGAGAGTTCGCGTACGCTTGTGCGCTTCTCCCAACCGTTTGTCCCATCAAATCCACGCTCAATGTGCTGTATGGAAATATCGAGTTTCGTCTTCAGCTTATCAGGCGCTTTGGTCCATAGCTGATATGTCCCCGTCATGCCTCTGGTTTGAACCTCACCCGAAGCAGTTCGCGTCTGAATCTTCGCAAGATTTTCTCTGCCGCCCAGAGCCGCGATACTCTTTTCAAGGATTTGCCGCGCCGTTAGAGTCTGCGCTTGAGCGACGGCGGCAACAGGCGCGAGCGAAAGGGCGAGTGTAGCCGCGAAGATAGTTAATTTCTTTCTCATTGCTTCAATCATTTCGATTCTACTTCTCTTCAGGCTTATTGAATTTGGCATCATCAACGGCGACGTTCTGTTTGACTTCAGTGAGCTTGATGGTTAACTCCGTGCCCGGACTCTTCTGGCGAAGAGCGAACGGCACTTTGATTCCGTCAACCGCTCTGTAGTCGCTGTAATATTCTTCGACGGGTTTTTTGCCTCCGTCGCCTTCTTCAACGGAGTCGTGGCGGACGAGTAAACCTGTCTCTGTGTCAAAGTAGAAATGCTCTGCGCTTCCTTCTGCGGGCACGGCCTCTATGACGTAAGCCGCGCTCGCGCCAACCTTCTCCACACCTTTCAGGGTCATTCGCGGATACATCTCTTTGAACTTTAGCTCGCCGTAAAATTCCGCATCGCGTCGCGCTGAAGCAAGCTCAAGCCCACTCTTTTCGTGAGCGACTCCGCTGTCAGGTTCAAGCTCCCACGCAATTGTGCCGTTGAAGCCTTCGGCGTCAGTGCCTATGCCCGGAATGTTTAAGAATGCGACCTGCTTGTTCGGCGCTTTCTCGTAAATCTCAACAGTGCCTTTCACACCAGCAAAAGAGGCAATCTCGAAAGTTCCTTTAGAGACGCGGCTCTTGATCTTCTCTATCGCGGCGCGGCCTCCCGTTGCGCTCA
>QHXM01000249.1 GCA_003222945.1 Acidobacteriota bacterium | reverse complement strand
CATTCGTTGATTTAATTCCGGCAGGCGCGAAGAACTCCTGAATCACACCCGTGTCTTCATAGCTGGATTGATCGCCCGTGACGTAAGTAACGTGCGACCATCCGGTCTTCTGATTGTCGCCCTCGAAGTATTCACGTCCCGTTACGCCTTTGAACTGGCGTTGGCCTGCGCTACCGACCTTGCGCTTGAAGACTTCGTAAGCGAATGCGCCGCTCACTGGCTGCCACGAAACGCGCACGGACTTCGCTGAAGCGGGCGCGAGTGTGACGCCCTGCGGTGCGCTTAGATGCTGTTGATCCAAAGCGAACTGCGGGACGGCTGTCGAGATTGTTTGACGACCAGCGAACGGCGGTTGAGCATTAGCGCCGATCTCGTGCGAAGCGAAGACCTGCCAGATCAGAGCTTCATGCTGGCCGGGCGCGTCCAGATCGGACGGGTCGGTCGGATAGAGTGTGCGGTCAGCCATAATCATGGCGTCGCGCGCGGAGACGAATGTATCGGGCGCGGATAATCCCAGAATGTAGATTGCGCCGAGAAAGTCGCGTTCCCAGGTTTCCTGTCCGAGACTAATCTGTCGTGTCGGCTTCCCGTCTTTGAACGCGGGGCGCACGAATTGTAGTTGCGGCTGCGCCGTAATCATCAGTTTGCGCAAGTCCCACATCGTCGCCACGAAAATCTCGCCGTCGCGGTGAACTTCAAAAGCGTTGGCCGCGCCGCGCGTGCCGAGTTGTGAATACTTGAGCGTCGAATGCACGGAGCGAATCCAGGCGAGCGAGTTCGGATCGCGTCCGTTATCGCGGAAGAGTTGGCGATAACGCGCGCCGTTGACGCTGTACTCGCCGATGGCTTCGGCGTTGGTGATCGTGTAAGACCAGAGATCAGCTTGCGCTTCATTCAAAGCGCCGCCTTCGGGCGCGCCTTCGAGTCCGGCAATGGGCGTCGAAATCGAGTGCATCCCTTCGTGATAGGTGACCGCGCCGTCTTTGCCGATGTCGTTTAAGAGATAGCCATGACCGTAAACGGTCGGGTTGACGACGACCTTTTGTGGCCCGGCAGGCGTGTCAACAGTCTCGATGATCGGCAGAGAGAAAGCATTATCGAAGCCGAGCGTTGAATGAATCAATGTATCGGTGCTGGTAGTGTCTGGCGGACTGCCGAGCGTGCCCGAATCGTCGTTCGGGAAATGCGGCAGCCCGACGAGTGGACGATCCGAGTTCGGATAAGTGTCCGGGAAATCGCCCTGACCGATGTGGCTGTGAACCGCGTCATCGCGTTTGTGCAGATCATCAACGTATTCGAGCAGGTAGTTGATGAAGAAATAGATGTTCGCTTCGTCGAAGTGTTCGGCTGGCTCTGCCAGATCATCCGTCTCGTTCGGTTGCGCTTCAAGCGGCGGGTTGTCTTGCCGGAAGAAGTATGTGCCGAGCGCAGATTGAGCGAAGGGTTGTTGTGTGGCGAGCACGTTCTTAATCAAAGCGTGCGTGCCGCTGATTGTGCCCGCGACGCCAGTCGCATTCGTGCCCGGATTGAAGTTGCGCAACTGCACGCGCTCCATGCCAACGGGGATGCCATTCGAGTCTTTCTGCAACTCGCCCGTGTCCGGGTTCTTCAAGACCGGATGATTCGGGAAGATGTCTGCCTGATACGGCAACACATCTGATGATTGATAGTGTGCCAGGCTACGGCGTGAAAGAATCTCGCCCGTCTGCGCGTCAACTTGCGAGACGAAGACGCCGAACGGGTTGCGTGAAAAGGTGAGAACGTTCCAGGCTAACCGATAACCGTCGGCGGTCGGAAAGATATTCAAGCGCGGTGCGCGAAGAGCCGGAGCGATCTGCTTTGCGATCTCATCGAACGCTGGCGTGCGCAAGGCTTCGGCATTCGACGGACGCTGAACGGCAAACTGAGCTATGGCTGCTTCAGCACGCGCTGCCGCAGTCGCCGCATCGAGCGCCGAGCTATTCGAGACATTCACGTCACGAAACGTCGTGCCCATCACCATGCGAATCTGCTTGTTCGAGTTCATCAGGAGACCGACGCCGCCGTCTGAGACATCAAGCCCGTTCGCTTGTTGCTGGAAGCGCAGCAAGTAGCCGCCGAGCGCTTCTTGCTGCGAAATGAGTTTGAGTGAGTTCGCATCAACGCCGAATAGTGTGTTGTTCTGATTGACGAACGCGCGGGCTGTGTTCTCAGGCGTATCTGACGAAGGCGCTGTGTGAAAGCCCATCATCGCGTCGGGCGAACCACTAAACGCATCCCAACGAACAGAAGCCTGCGGCCCGTAAGAACTCTTGAAGTTATTAATCGCAGCTAACTGCGCAGACGTTGGCTGTCGAGTCACAGCGGCCAACAGATTCTGGTCAATGTCGGGCACTCGCTGTGTGTATAAATCCAGCTTTGAGGTTGTGCCAGCCGCCGCGCTCGTGCGCGATCTTTGAGGAATCGCTACCAGCAGGGCGATGATTAGCAAAACGGTTATTAAGATTGTAGCTCTCAAACGATAGCTCTTTAAGCGTCTCATTTACTTGTTCCTCTCTCCACAAGGGAAGTAGTGATGTGCACATAGCTCGCGCGGCTGTCTTTCATTGTTTCAGGCCAAACTATCTTTGCCTTTTCATCAGGGCCGCCAGAGCGATCTTCAGTTGATGCTTAGAAAATAGTGGAAAGGGATTGAGAAAAACTTGAGCTGGAGCGAGAGCTTTGCGAGAGGCTGGTTTGGCGGTAAAAGTAGCTATTTTCGAGGCTTTTTCGTGACTTGAGGTATTCTTGAGGGCGAATATCCCTTCGTAGATTATGACCCTTTTATAGCGATTACTCGATTTGTGAATGCTGATTGCGGCGCGCACTGCTTTGAAGGGATAATTACTAAAGCTAAAGGATTGGTCTCAGGAGTTGGGCATTCATGTATTAGAATGCTCAGAACAAATGTTTCAAGCTGCTGCTTAAGACTCCATTGAACCTACAACCAGCTTCAGGATGAAAATTATCGTTTATGGGAAGATGCGGGCAACATTAATTGCAAAGCCTCCGCTAGGAGTGAAAGATACCCAAAATATACTCGGACCTTGTGAACAATCGGGTTGCATACTTGGGATATGCGGATTCGCTTTTAAGAAAGCGATCAAACCTCCATCGCTTACGCGATCAAGAGTAAATGTGAAAAACTGGCCCACAACATCAAGACTACAACCTGCAATCGAGCCGCCATTTATTATATCATCTTGATAGTCCCAACGTGTGATGAGTCCACTGCTCATTTATCTTGCTCCTTAGATGTGATAGACGTTCCGGCTACCTTCAAAATCCAGTGAAAGTCGGTGATTGCACCGCTTCGTCAAGCACTTCACTTAAGGTCGGATACATTGCGGTCTGGCAAAAGATGAAACTCTGTTGGGTTTGCGCCGCACGACCGCCGCGCTTAATGAACCAGCCGATTAGAGGCACTTCTCCGACTCCAGGTAAGTCTTTAAGGATAGGCAATCCACCCGATTTGCGCTTAGCAACGCCTAAGCGTGAGTTGGCTTGGAATTGTGAGATTAAACGAATCTGCTGATCCGAGAGATATACTTCAGTATTGATACTATGCCTTTCGATTCGCGGTAACTGAGGATCGATTGTGTCGTTCGGCTCACGTATTTGAGTGGCTGATACAAAATCGAAGCGGAAGCGCAATGCCTGACCACTCGGGTCAATCACCGGGGTGACTTGGAAGAGATTGCCTGTGGCAATTCCAAAAACTTCTGGTGGCGCATCGCGCGGCATTTGATCGAGCGAATTGAGTATTGACTGCGCTCCTGTCAGGATTGACGACGCTCCTCCTGTTGCTGCTCCGCCAGCCAGCGCCTGAGGACTCCCTGTTGCGGAATTGACCAGGCCTTTGCTTGCTACTCCGAAAAGGTTGACAAGCTGTTGGGCTGCTGCGAGCGCGTCCCGTTCCTGGCCGACTGCCAGCTGCGCAGAGCCTTTTGGATCAACGCGCGCGGCGAGGCGGTTCGACGCGAGAATGGAAGTTTCTTGAATCACGCCAACTCCCAGGTGCTCTTTCAACAGCTTTTCGTTGATTCGTCTGAACGACGGTTTTACGTAAACTTCGTTCAGGTCGCGGTTGATCTCCTCCAGATATCTGCGGAAGGTTAGATTTACCGCCGACTCGCTTGCTTGGGAGAAACGAAAACGAGCCGAGCGACGCAATCCCAGGGCTGTAGCCAAGAGAGTTGACATGCCGTTGTCATCATTCAAGGCCGATTCGATCCGTTTGCGTAACTGCTCTGGATTGGCGTTGGGAGTATTGCCCTGCAACCACTTCAGCATCGGCAGAAGACTAGCAAAATAAATCTGGTTTCTCTGCGTCGTTAGTTGCTGGACACAATCATTGAGCGCCCTTTTTTTCTGCTCAAGAGTGAAGGTTGTAGGACTTGATCCATCGAAGACTTGTGAGTTGCAATCATTGAGCGCGTTCTGTTGTTCTCTCGAAGCAACCGCTGGCAAGTCGCGTTGTAGAATCTCCAATACTTCGGTGTTGTGCTTAAGTTCTAAATCGCTGCGCATAACCGCCGCTACAGTCTCCAGAACATGTGTAATTCCGTTGAGCCGTAGAGACTCAATCAGCTTCGACTGGAACGCTAAGGTGTCGGACGATCTACCATTCTCACCTATGAAACGACGCAAAGACGCAAAGGCCGGGTCGGGAACAAGTATTTCTGGCAGTCCTGGTTGATTCCTGACTACCTTGAGCTTGGTAATCACAGCACTGCGGTTTGCGGGTGTAGCGAGGCTCAGCACAATAAGCGCTTGAGCTAAGGTTACTGTATGCGACGGACGCGGGATGACTGCGTTTAGAAAGTGCGTGTCAGCCAAAGTGTCTATCATCTTATCCTGCCATCCGAGTGCATCCATCACGTCTTTGTCATAAAACGCAATGGATTCGAGTTCTTCGTGGCTCAGATTGAGACGATGCTTTAATAAATTTAATTTCTTTATAAGATCGTTTTTTCTAAAGGTATCATTAGCAGCGGCATTTATATCTAACTCGAGTTGCTGCGCTTTATTTTGAATATCTTGCCTGTACTCATTGGCAGCTACGTCCACCTGTTGATTAATAGCATCGCGCAGACGGCTGAGCGCGCTGTCGATCTTCGTCTGCGTGTCGTTCAACTCGTCATCCATCTCCTTAAGAAACTTCAACGCACGTTTAGCACTATCGGTTGTCCCATCGCTGCTTATTTCCATGGTTCTAAGCGTCATGACTGCTTGCCCTTCAGGGCGGTCGAACTCTTTAATTATCTGGCGCACGAGATCAATATCATCACGCTGCCCGCGTATGAATAAGGTGCGACTGTCTGGAAAGCCGAACAGCAGAACATGGCTGACCGGGTCGCTGTCTGACGCAATTGGAGGCGGCGTGGTGACTGCTCCGTTACCTGATGTTGTGCTGTTGTCCGGCAGGTTTGTCCAGAACGGAGCGTTATCCCTCGCCTGAGCAAAAGCAAAATTTTCAACTTGGGCGGCAAGAAACGCATCCTGTATCGCTTTACTTTGAGCATCCGTTGCAGCAGCGCGATCCGACTCTGCTTGAGTGAGATCACTTTTGGCTTTTGTAAGATTTGTCTTTAGGTCAGTGAGTTCTTGGTCGGTAGTGCCTGCGGCAGTTACGTCGGTGTGAGCGGCGGTCGCTCTTTCCTTGGCCGAATCCTCATCCGCCTGCGCTTCCGCCGTCTGTTCTTTGGCAGCCTCAAGCGTTCTGCGCGCATTATCCACGCGCGCCTGCAAAGCTGCATTGTCCGGCGCTGCTTGTGCGGCAGTTTTGGCATCATCTAAATCATCTTGAGCATGGGTTTGCTTTGCCTGCAATCGCTTACGGCGATTCTCAGCTTCGGTAGCACGCTGGTCCGCAGCCTCAGCCGCGTCGTTCAGTCTTTTCAGCTTTTCCCGATCAGCCTGGCCCGCCGCCTGGACTTTGTTCTCGGCTTGACGTACTTGCTCATCAAGCTTAGCCACTTTTTGCCGGGCATCACTTACTTTTGCATCATCTGTTAGCAGCGTCTGGCTGGCTTGATCCAGGGCTCGTCTTTTCTCAATTGCGTTATCCTGTAGTGCTTTGTCCCCGCCGATCAGACGCGCGTTGCCTGGACTTAACACCCGTATCAAACGAGCCACATCGTCAAAATAAAACAGATCGACAGAGTCCATCGTCCAAGCCGATTTATCGAGAGGAATGTTGCCATTTAGTTGGTGGACACTTTGTTCGAGTTTGGCGCTGATTTGTTGTAGTGCCGAAAGGCTATCGCTCAGAGATTTGATCTGTTGTGCCAAGTCTGCGGCGCTGCCCAGAGTGGAGGGTAGATCAGTCCTTTGAAGCTCAACCAACACTGCCTGAAGCGCATCCGAGATTGTAGAGAAGTCCTTTCGTGCAGCGTCAGCAAGAGAAGCCTGCGTTAATGCAGCCCCAGCTTGGTGGAATGGGTCACGCATTGCCTGAAGGATAGCGTTATCAGCATCTTTTGCCTGTTGCCGAGCGGCTTCGACTAAGAGGTCAGCCCAGTGCGGAGCCTTTCTGAGTATTTCCTGTAAACGCTTGTCAACTTCGCTGAAATCAAAAGTAGGCTTGGTCGTGATTATATCTTTGAGGTCTGCAAACTTTGGGTCTAGAGCAGAACTCAGGCGATTAATGACCGGTCCGACAAGCCGACGTATAGCTAAAGACGCGGCGAGATCAGGTAATCCTTTTGCTAATACTAAACGAAGTGTCCGTGGATCAGGGTCCTCATTAAGCGTTGCAACTCTGTCCACTCTCCCAGCTAACCCATCGGAACCGCTAGACAATTTCAAAGAAAGGAACTCCTGAACTTTGGCTGGGATACTTTTGATTGCTGTCTTTAATTGATCGCCTACCACAAGTTGATTCTGAATGTCAGCATGGAGAGTCTTGTAATCGTCGAGAACCTTTTTTGTATCGTCGGAAGGAGCATTATCGCTCGTACAATTCATAAAGGGGCTGTAAGCCTGATCAAGAATCTTGCTCTTGGCATTCATCTCATCCAGCGCCTGTTTGAGCGGACCAAATCGGGCGTTCTTATCGACTCCCGCTTCGAGTAGTTCTGCCACTCTGGTAAATTGCGCCACCATTGCTTCATCAACCGTAATCTTCTTGAGCGCATCGTTAATGCCGTCAGCATCCGACTTAATCGGCAATGCCTTAAGTTTGTCGAGAGAGGCTCTGGCTAAGGTAGCGGCATCGTTGTAAGTTTTTATTGCGTCAGGACCAGGAGACTTACATTGTTGACCGAATCGCTCTCTTAAACTAAGGGTATGGATAGCTTGTCCAAAGGCCGAGGGTTGTAGAAAAACAATTACAAGCGCGCAGAGCAGAAGATGACGAGTGAACCGCCGCGATTGAACAGGAGGCATATAGCGGATTAGAGACTTATCAAAGAGCGGAACTATCGTTATGGAAAATGATTCTATTTTTCTTATACGCGACCGCGATGGCCCTTGAAAACTGCTGCGATGAAAGCAGGACATATGCGACCCTTTCAAGTCTATTCCAGTGCTGATTGATTACGAAACGTTTCTTGGTAGGAGCAGAATCCAAGTAGAACTTAAATTCATCTCTAACCGAACTGGTGTAGTCAATTAAACTGATGAACCTAGAATCCGCGGTATTCGAACTCTAATATCGGATTGTTAGATTGAGAACCCGTAAAGACCTTGAGAAACTACAGCATTTAGATGGATGTTTAGTACACTACTTTTAGAGATTAGTCAATATTTTTTGACAAGAACTTTGGATAGTAATATAAATCGTCTGGCTCTCACGCTGTTATTTGAATCGCGTACTTCCTTTTAGGACTGCGACAGAGATTCTTGTAGATACACGGTCAATTAGAACTTCATCTCATAGCACAATTAATCATTTGATCGAACGGCGGGATTTTGAGTTAAGCAACCTACCTTACAACTTCGAGTATTTAGGAGCTATTTAACTATTGGTAATGCCTAACGAAAACGCGCCAAGTTTCGTAGCATTTCATCTCAATGCGGCGAATTTGTCCACAGTGCGGTAATTATCTTCTCATGCCTCGAGGAGCACCATCATGAAGAGATTTGTTCTAATCTTTATTCTCGCTATAGCACTCAACATTAATGCAAGCGCACAAACAAAGAGCAAGATTAGTCTGGTCACGAAAGAGACTTCGCTGGGCAAAGTCCCACCTGTCATTCAAGCGGGAGCGCAGCTTGTCAGCCCGGACAGCAGTCGCGTCGCTTTCATAGTGCGGCACAAAGATAAGTTCCTGGTTATAGAGAACGGAAAGCCCGGCAAAGAGTATGACAGTATCATGCGCCGCTCATTAAGCTTCAGCCCCGACAGCAAGAGGTTCGTTTACGCGGCGCGGCGCGGCACAGACTGGTTTCTAGTCCTTGACGGTGTGGAGCAAAAGATTGGCGCGGAGCTTGTGCCCAATCCACTCAATGCCAACCCCCTTTTCAGTTTTGATAGTAAGCGTGTGGCGATGGTCTTGAAAAGAGGCGATAAGGTTTCGGTGGTGATAGACGGAGCAGAGAGTGCGCTATTCGACAGTATCACCGGGGTCACATTCAGTCGGGACAGCAGGCGCTGGGCTTATTCTGCGACGCGCGGCGGCAAATCCTTGATCGTTACAAACGATGGGGAAGGGACTGAATACAAGAGCATAAGTCTCCCCCTCTTCAGCCCGGACAGCCAGCGTCTGGCCTATATTGCATACCGCGGGGATGAGGAGTTTGCTGTAGTAAGCGGGGTGGAAGGCAAGAGCTATAGCATGATAGATGGGCTAACTTTTAGCCCCGACAGCAAACGCCTGGCTTACCAGGCAGTGAATAGCGACAAGAAAATCTTCGCTGTGGTAGATGGAGTGGAAGGCAAGGCCTACAACGCCGGGCGTAGTTCGCCCGTCTATTTCAGCCCCGACAGCCAGCATGTTGCTTATGTAGCAACGAACGGAGAAAAGCCATTCGTAGTTTTCGACGGCATAGAGCAGAAAGAGTATCCGTTTATTCTGGAGCTGGTCTTCAGTCCTGACAGCCGCCATTTGGCTTACAGGGTGAAGATCGACGAGAAGCAAGATATGATGGTGATGGACTCAAGGGAGGGAAAGACATATCCTTCAATCGAGCCGGAATCGGTCCGCTTCAGTCCTGATAGCCAACACCTGGCTTATAGAGTGTCTGTCCTCAAAGAAGATTCGGTGAAGAAGCCGTCAGGGGATCAAGGCGGGAGCGTAGATCAAACAACTGTAGAAGAGTTTATTGTCTTGGACGGAGCGGAAGGCCCTAAATGGCCCTCGGTCAGTTACCCCGTGTTCAGCCCAGACAGCAAGTATCTGGCCTATGCGGTAACACAAAACAACAAGTGGCTTGTCGTCATCAACGGCTCTCAAAGTAAGAAGTATGATGTTTTCCTAAACCCGAAGCGCATGGTATTCGACAGTAATGGGGCCGCCGTTGTTGCCGAGCGCAAGGGTAAAGTCCTCAAGGTTGAGGTAAGAATTAAGAGTTAAGTCAAGATAGTGGGATTATGTCAGAAAGTCGCAGGTGACGTTGAAGCAGTTTGAAGTCCCCATCGGGGCACTATCAAGATCAAACTTTGAAGAAAAAGGGGCGCTTCGGATAGCCCCTGAGTGATTGAAAATAGTGGCGGAGAGGGTGGGATTCGAACCCACGGTGGGCGTTAACCCACTCCGGTTTTCGAGTCCCCTTTGCCCCTCACGCCAAAACGCGAAAACATCAGAATTGCTGGGAAATCAAACAACCTGCAGCCGTCAAAGCATAGCTTATCCTAGCAACAACCGTCACGTCATCGCGCCAACTT
>QHXM01000248.1 GCA_003222945.1 Acidobacteriota bacterium | reverse complement strand
CACCTCATTTGTTACATCGCTCTTAATGATTCAATGATAGTCTGTCCACCCGGTATTTAACAATCCATATAAGATTTTAATTGTCTGAATGGCTTTGTATTTTCTTCTCCTCTTTGCTTTATCTATGACAGTTACAATCCGTTGATAATTATCATGGTGTGCCAAGTATATTTATGCCTTCGCATACAACTTGAACATAGTCGGACGCATCCCATATCCGCTACTCTGGGCCAAGTTAGTTAGAGTTTAATTTTGTAACCCGGCTCTCCCGGTGTGAGTCCATCCACTCGTAAGACCTTCACCGAAGCATCAATCTCGTCGGCGCGAACATAGCCGATAGCTCCTGGTATGTAAGAGATGAATTTAATGACATCGGGCGTTGAATTCTGCTGGCGTGGCTCTTCGAGCACCTCGCCTGTAAATTTTTTCCCAAGGAAGTAGCTGGTAAATCCCTTCTCATTCATATTGTAGATCAAATGCAGAACAGCTTCGCGCTCGGGCTGGCCCGGGGCGCGCATCACGATTCTGACCTTGCCCCCGCCATTGACCCAGTGGCTGCGCTCGGCCAGAAAATATTCGCGCAGTTCAGAGTATGAGATGTTATCTGTGGGATTCGATTTGTTGACGATTATCGCCAGGTCCGCTTGCTTAGAAGTTTGTGCAGGCTGCGTGGGAGGAAGCGCGCCGTTCGTCTCCTTCCGCGCAGAGCTTGCGGTCAACCCGCTGGCCGATATTAATATCGCCAGAATTGACAGAATACCGATAGCTCTCATTAATGGTCGTTCAATCCTCATCAAAACGTGAACGCAAGCTGAAGGATAAAGTCATTGAATGTATCGAAGCGGCGACGCTCGGTGCGATCAACCTGCGCCTTGAAAGCGGCAAAATCCGTCAAGTCGTAGCGCAGGCCGAGCGATGGTCCGTTGCGTCGGCCAACGTCTGGAAAGATCGGATCGTCATTGGGCACGTTGACGTATTGATAACGGAAGTAGGGCTTGGCGTTGCCAAAACGCCGCGCGACTTGCGAGTAGAATCCCGGAGTGTGAAAGACTCTGCCGTTCAAGTCGTGGCGCAGCACCACCAGTTCATTCAGGAACTCGTAGCGCGGATTCTGGTAAACAATATAACCAGCCATGATGGTCTGCCCGATTTTCGGCAAGCCGGCGGGCGTCAGTTGGTCTCGATAGATGGAGAAGCCTGTTTGAAATCCTGGAATCGAACTAGGCCGGGCAAACATTCCGAGGTTGAAAGCCTTCCCGTTGTTTTCGTCAATGACTGATTGCACGGGAGTGTCCAGGCGCGAGCGTGACGCGCGACCGTTGCCGACCTCCGCAATGTAATGCAGCCCGAATGGTGCATTGGGGATGCGCCCCGTAATCGAAAAGCCGACATTATGCAACGGTAAGATGCCGCCGCTACTTTCAAACGCAAAGATGAAAGGACGATCCGCCGCCGTCTGAAACCATGAGCCGTGATGATAGGCCGTGTTGTAATAACCGATTGCCGTGTGATAGCGCCCCGCGCTCAAAATGAAGTAGTCGTTGGGCTGATACTTGAGCAGCAGGCGATGCACTTCGATTGAGAATTGATTCTGCTGATTTGCCGCCAATATCAACTCGCTGAGCACACTGAATCTCTCAGAGAGCTTCGAGGTAATGAACAAATCCAACTGACCCAGCGAAAAGGAATTGGTCGTTCCCTTCTGGCTGCTGGCGCGATAATTTATGTCTGCGAATCCCTGTATCTGCAAGTGAGGCGCGCCCATGACCATCTCGTCATGCTGCGCGTCATTGGCTGAGGCTTGAGTTGCTTTGCCCGTTGGCTTGGGCGCTGTGTTCAATACGGGCTGTGCGCTCGTCGCAACTTGCGGAATCTCTGTCGCGGTCTGCGGCGCGTCCGTCTTCGCCTGTTCCGTTTTCGACTGTTTGGCCTCCAACTCCTGAATCCGCGCTTCGAGTTGTTTCATCTGGGCGCGCATTTGACTGAGAGCTTCACGATCATCGTTTCCATCAGGGGCTGTCGCGGAAGTGGAGAGACTTGATCTGTTCTCGCCGGAAACGGAAGTTTCTATCGCAGAGGTTTGCGGCGAGACTGTGAAAATAAGTTCGAGCCTGTTGAAGCCTTTGTTGAGATGCACTGTCGCGCCCTCTTGCAACTGAAACGAGAGCCGCACCTCTTCGCCCTGCTGCTCAACCTCGACGCTTGAGAGTCCGCGCCCCTCTATTTTGGCCGACGAGAAAGAAGCAACGGCATTTGGAATCCGAATATTAAAACGATCACCGTCGCGAGAAGCTGTGTAGTCGTCAAACGCAGCATCAGAGGCGATGATGACACGAGAGCCGCCGGGCATTTCCGTCAAGCGAAGCGGAGCAATACGTCTTGGCGGCGGGCGCAGGAGCGCAGGCTCGCGTGTATGTGCGTCGGCGGCATTTCGCGTTTGAGCCGCAAATTGAGCGGTCGTCTGTGCGATTGTCTTTTGAGATTCAAATGAAGCGAGTGCAATTAAGACCAGTATTAAGAAGGAGATTAATCGGGGGCTTTTTTTCATGCCTTTTCTCGTTAGTCTAATCTTCGGCAAGATGTATCTCTTGTAGGTAAGATTATTGAACTGACGAGGACAAGTCAAACTATTTTCGTGTATGACTCGCGCCGCCCACGCCCTTGACTCTTTAAAGATGAAGCAACTTTCATTTCCCTTTTAAGTCCTGAGAGAGTTCGTCAATGCGAATGCCGACGATGTCTAACATTACGTTGTCGCCCAAGGTCTTGAAGAGCGCGAGCGCGCGATTACAATCATCAAGCGCATCTTTTGCAGAGCCTAGCGCCTGATGAATCAGCGAGAGATAATAGAGCGCATACGCCTCCTTTTTGCGCTCCCCCCGGGCATGAATCGCGGGAAGCGCCCGCTGAATCAAGAGGAGCGCCTGACGATAGAAAGTTGCTGCCTGCTGAGAACTTCCAGATGCGCTGTAGAGGTCGCCGATTTTAGTCAGAGTGTGCCCCTCTTCCGCCGCATCGCCCGCGTCTCGAAAAACCTGCGCGGCGCGATTGAAATATTTATTCGCCTGCTCTGTCTCTTTCAACTTCATGTAAAGGTTGGCAACCGTCAGAAGCGTCTCGACTTCGTTGGCATGATCGCCCGACTCACGATAGATCGCAGCCAGCTTGTCGTAGTATTCGACAGCTCGCTGTTTGTTATTTGATTCTTCGAGCAAGCGCGTGACATTGAAGAGGGTGGAGGTGGCGAGCTTGGTCTGTTCTTCGGCGCGTTGTCGCTCTCTTTCAGCTTCGGAGGCGCGGTCGCTGGCTAATTTGCGGTCCGTTTCAGCCGTGCGTTGAGCGGCTTGAGCGTGCCCTCTAGCTTCTTCCGCTTCGAGCCTGCCTTTGGCGGCAATAGCCTGCTGCGCCATCGCCTCCTGACTTTTCTCCTGCGCGATCTGCTTCTGTTGTTCGGCGTAGTCTGCCTGTTGGCGAGCGTTCTCGCGCTGGCCCTTAGCTTCCGTTAAGGCCACGTTTAGATCAACCATTGCCTGTTCGCGTTCGTGCGCGTTCAGGTCTGCACGGTGGGCCTCGTCCAGCGCGCGATTGCGTTGCTTCAGGGCGACGACAGCCAGACCTGCCATCACAGTCAGAATTACAGCGGCGACGGCTGCGGCGCGCACGAGGCCTTTGCGATATGCCGCACGCTGTCGCTGCAACTCAGCGTCCGGCATGTTGGCCTTAATCCACTCGTTGTCAAAAACGTGATGATAGATGCGATTGCGAACGGCCAGGTATCCAGCATGGAGGCGGACGATACCTGCTAGACGCAGGATGCTCAGGAGCGGATTAGTCTCGTCATCGCGGACATTCCTCTGCTTGCGGCGCACGCGCGAGTACAAATCCAACAAGCCAGCGCGATCACCTTCACTACGCAGGATACGCTCGCGCACGAAAAGCAGGTTGTCGTCGCGCTCGCGTGCGCGCGGCGAAAGAAAGAGAGCATCGCAGAGGCGGTCCACACCGCTTGCAGACTCAACGCTCGCGTCCTCTGCGACCGCCTGGCAGAGTCTTTGTGTGAGATACGGATGCCCGCCCGTCCAGTAGAGAATTCTTTCGAGCAGCTTCAAACCGAGCGCAGGCGCTCGCCCCAAGCCTTCGGCTAGCGGAAGGCCGTCGCGCTCCGTGAAGTCCATCAGTTCGATGCGCTGGCCTATGTTGAAGGGAGTCGTGCGCGTGTCGCGGATTAAATCTGAAGGAGTTGCCACACCCAGCAGGCAGAAGGTCAGGCGCGCTAACTCCGCGTCTTCTGTGCGGCGATTGTAGAACTCTCGTATCCCTGCAAAAAACTCGTCCGTTGAAAACGGAAGACTGCGAACGGTGTCTATCTCGTCCACGAAAATCACGATGCGCCCTTTGTAGCGCGCGAGCACGACTTCACGCACGGCGTTCATCCAACGTTGAAACGGGCCGACCTTCTCCTGATCGAGCCAGAAGTCTTCAAGCTCATCTTCCAGGTCTAACTGTCGCCCGATGCGCGAGAGCAATCCGTCGTACCACTGTTCGGCTGTGAGATTCTGTCCGATAGCGGTCAGGTCCAGGATTGCGACGGCCACGCCTTCCTCACGCAGACGCGCAGCAGTGCGAACCATCAACGAAGACTTACCCATCTGACGCGAGGTCAGGACATAACAGAACTTGCCCTGCGTGAGACCGTTGTAGAGATCTATGTCTGCCTGGCGGGGAACATAAGAAGGAGCGTTGCGTTCTAATGTCCCGCCAATGACGTAGAAGCTGGACGGGTTGGTTGTGCTCATGGCTCTTGACTAACTCCGTACATGAAAATGCGTTGGAACGTCTCAAGACGCTCGTCCTTCATTCGTCTTTGAAGTCCATCTATAGCAGATGGCGTTTGAGGTAGGTCTCGTAGAGATGGCAGCGCGGTCTGACATCCTGCGCAGAGTCTCCGGCCATTACGCCAGCGCTGCGTAAACGATAGAACGATTCGTTGTTCGGACAAGGCTGACCGCGCAGGATGTCGCGCACGGCGTCGGAGAGCAATGGGTCGCGCGCCAGCAGAACCAGGATGCGGCGCAGATGATCGCCGAATGGTCCTTCATCGCTATCGGCTATCGCCTCGAACATTGCGAAAGCGATATTGTTGGTAAACATCTCGTGGAGTCCGCGCCGCACCAGATAAGGATGACCGCCCAACAGTTTGAAGAACCGCTCGACTTCTATTGAATCCTTGAGCGGCGAATCGTGGCGACGATTAAGCTCTGCCACCTGGTCCTGGCTGAAATCTTTTAGTTCGAGCCGCGTGCCGACGTTAAAGGGTGATTGATTCTGGTCCGTGATGAAGAGATGCGCTTCTGTGGCGTAAACAATCGCCAGCGTCAAGCGTCCCCAGGGCGCGCTTGGGTCAACGGCGCGCTCGTTGTGCCAGGTGCGAAAGAGGCCGAAGACTTCGCTGGCGTAGGGACAGGTAAAGAGACGGTCAACCTCATCGAGTCCCCAGACGAGCGGCGCAGATAATTTTTCCAATACTTCACGGCGTATGTAGCGCTCGAAGTTGATGCTTGGAGCGCGACGCGGTTTCCAGACTTCATCTGGATAAACATCGAGGTCGAGTTGATCGGCGATGAATTCGCCAAGCGCCATGAAGAGTGTTTCGATGTTCTCAAGATTGCTGGCGTTGAATTTCTGGAAATCTGTAATGACGACATGAGCGCCTTCCTGTCGTGCCAGTTGAAGCCCGCGCGCCAAAAGCGAGGTTTTGCCCATCTGCCTTGCGCCTTTGACGAGCACGATACTGTCATGTCGCTTGATGGCGTTGAGGAATTGATCGTCGGTCGGACGCACAAGATAGAACTTTGAATCGAGCGGGACAGCACCGCCCGGCGGCTCTGTCTGCAAGGCTTTGGCTTCAAGTTCTCCGGGCGTCTGCAAAGATTTCAGAAGTTCGCCCGCGAGTCTCTCATCATCCTCGGCGTCGGTCCAGAGCGCGTATTGTAGAGGGTTGAGAATATTTCCCAATGGTTCGGGCAACGGGTCTTCATAATTAACTCGGACGGGCAGGATTCGCGGCTTACCATTCTGAAGCTGCGCGGCTTCGCTCGCAACCTGTATCTCGTAAGCCATCATCTCGCTTCCAACCGAAGAAGCCGAAAGAAGCGGGACGATGACATCCGCCGCGCGCACGCGCTCCTCAATCTGCTTCGCCCATTCGACGCCAATGCTCAAGTGACGATCAATGAAGACATCATAACCTTGAGCCTTAAACTCTGCTTCGAGAAGTTGCAGGAGATGCTCATCAGGCTGTGCGTTACGCTTGTAGAGCAAGACCACGCGCAACTGCTTCGGCGTAGATGTTGTTGCAGCCTGCGCCGGATTTCTGCCTGTCCCGACCGGATGCAAGATAGTTTGCCTGCTAGACGCAACCGACGGCATTTTTGGACGCGCGGTCTCAAACTCATTTATCAGGGCGTGCGCCAACCCCTCGCCGAAATCTTTCGCGCTCTGTGGGCGCTCCCCTTGCTCGAAAGAGAGAGCCTGAAGAATCAAGGCGTCAGCCGCGCTCGGCAAACTTGGACGCAAATCCGAAGGCTTGACGCGCACGCCCTCGCGCTGCATTTCCAAAAGCTGAAAAGGCGTCTCTGGATTGAACGGACGACGCCCCGCTACCAGCTCGTAAGCGATCACGCCGAGCGCGTAAATGTCGCTTGCCGCCGACGGCCTGCCGAGGAACTGTTCGGGAGCCATGTAGCTGACAGTGCCAGCAACAGCAGTCGTCTCCTTGTTGGTTGCAACCTGCGAGTCTTTGACTGTGGCAACGCCGAAGTCAATCAGCTTCACGAAATCTTCGCCCTCGCTGAGAGCTTGAAGCATTATGTTTTCCGGTTTGAGGTCGCGATGATAGATACCTCTCTGATGTGCGCTGGCGAGCGCCTGTCCGATTTGGCGTATGAGATGCGCCGCGCGCTGTAGATTCATCCCTTCCGGCTTCATCACGGAGCGCAAGGAGCGACCCTCTATGTACTGCATGACGAGATAGGGCGTGCCGTCCGCCATCTCGCCCGCGTGCAGCACTCCGACCACGCCCGGATGATCAATTCGCGCGAGCGCTTCAATCTCCTGCCGAAACTTTCGCTTCAACCATCCATCATCGTCCGTTTCTAACATCTGCTCAAGAAGGATTTTGATGACGACAGGCTTGCCCATCAATTGCTGGTCTCGCGCCAGATAAACAACGCCGATTCCGCCACGCCCCAACTCGCGCTCAATCAAATAACGCCCGTCGAGCGTAGTTCCTTCATAACGTCCGCGGCGGCGAGCGTTTATCTCATTAATATTGTCAGAGGGCATTTCAGTCAATGAGGTGGAATACTTTCGATTATCTTCTATCAAGCGCCACTATCAAGGAGGGCGGTCTTACCATTATTATTTTCAGCTAGCCTTAAACTCAAGCAACTGAATGGCGTGAATTTTAACACTTCATATAGAACAAATAAAGCCTCCCTTAATAGAGCATCTTTATTTAGCAAAATCAGTTTCAGCCATGTCTAGTATTGAAACCAGCTCTTAACAGATTGAGATGCTGTAGTTAAATGCCAATATAACCTCTGAAGAGGTCCGGGTTGAAACAATCTTTGGAATGCCTTTAAGACGTAGGTATCGTTCAAAGTGTAGAATGAGATGTTAGCTACATCCCCGCAAGAGCGTTTTTCAGAATGCTTGATCTTCGGACCAAGTTAAGGCTTTGCCAATACACGCTACAGGAAGTTACGGAATAATTTTCATCGACTCGACAGGACGGTCAGGACGCAGGGTCGTCCAGTTCCAGCGTCATCTCTATCATCGTCCGCCGAAACCCCATGCTCGCGAAGAGACGCTGCGCCGCCTCGTTCCGCTCGGCGGTCGCGAGCACCACGCGCGGCACGCCGTGCGACCTGAAGAACGCAAGCGAGGCGTTGAGGAGCAGCCGGCCAACGCCTCGCCCGCGATATTCCGGGTCGACGATGATGTCATGCAGGACGCCCGCTGGCCCGCGGAGCATCATGTAGTCATATCCCTCGATAGCAGCGTACGCGTAGCCGATCACGTTCCCGTTGTCATCGGCGACGAGGACGGCCTTGTCCTGATCTTCGAGTTGAGTGCCGATGAAGGATGCATAGCCCTCAGGCGTCCCTGGCCTTGCGGGCAGGAAGCGTTGCGGGTCGAAGTCGTAATGCTCCTTGATGAGGAGCGCGCCGAGGCGTCCAATGCGTGGTAGATCGGCAGGAGTTGCGCGCCGGACGATGAGCCTGGTCTGGTATCCGAACTCAGTATTTTCGCTCTGCAAAGGTTACGCTCGATTCTTCCGAGAGGACGCCGATCTGGGACATTACCAAGTCATGTGCGGTCATACAACTGCTAACTAGAGCGGTCCCGCTCGTCCTCCTGCTCTCCTCGTGTCTGAACAAAGACGAGGTGCGTGACTGTATCCCAGGCATTGTGAATACCTGTGAAGAGTAGCATTAACGCCGCCGCGCCGACGATGAACTGGGCCGTGCGCGTAAAGGCGCGAGCCGCGAATGCCGACCCAGCCAGAATTGTGTATGCCGTGAGAGGGAGCAGAACATGAAATAACCAGTCCTCGAAGACGGGCTTGTAGGCGGTTTGCCGTCGCATACGCCGGGCCACGACGACCGCGTAGACTATCCCGCAGAAGCCAACTCCGCCACATAGAACTGCTACAGCATTGATCCCGTCCCAAGGGGCGCTGATGACGGCTGAGAGAAACAGCACGACTCCGAAATGCACGACGCTCGGAGTAGAAAAGGCGGCGCCCGCCTGCGCCTCCCCGCGAATGACGGGTCTGCTGGCAATAAGTGTCAGGACGACAAACTGCAATCCGATCAGCGCGCCGGCACTTGAGCCGACGATGACGTAGAAGTTCGACCATCCGTCGAGTGCTGTCATGTCTAGAACGAACCGTCCGTCGCTATCAGGCGCGAGAAATCTCCCAGAGCGTCCACATCCACCTCACCCGCCTTGAAAGGTAAGAATCGCGCCTCCGAAGCGTGTTTCTTGCTGTGTTTGCGCAAAAGGCGCTTTGTTCACACGACGAACTCCGCGCACCGACTAGCAGTCTATCCGAACCTCATGCCGGAGTTGACGATTACTGGCTGTGACCAACTGTGGGTTGCCGACATTACTTACATCCGGTTGCTGCGCGAGTTCATCTATCTGGCCGTAATCTTAGATGCCTTCAGCCGTCGCTGTATCGGCTGGGCGTTGGAGCTAACCCTGGAAGCGGAGTTGGCGCTTTCTGCTTTGCAGATGGCGATTTCTCTACGCAGAGGGTTGTAGTGAATCTAATGAAACAAGCTCCTAGCTCCAACCTGAGAGAAGCCCTTTATAATGTTCGTTTCATCCCCCGCTCCAAAACCCCGAACGACCATTCGACGTCTGACGCAATAGCGACAATCAGCCGGACATAAACCTTTCTTCGATTCTGTGATATGGACAAACACATCCTTAAGGAATCCCCATGCGCTGCATTAGGTCTATGAAACGCTGATCGGAGTGTAACGATTCCAGTTCGGGATCAAGTTTGACCCAGATGACTTGTGGGTCGCGCTCTTCGTAAGCTTTGTTGAGCCAATCAATGGCCTCATCTTTTTTGTCCAGGCCTGTACACAAAAGCGCGATCAAAAATGGTGAGAGGTAGCGTTTCTTGCGCGTCTCCTGAAATTTATTCAGAATCGCTTGCGCCTCCGCTGTTCGCCCCGAACGTGCATAGGCGTAGCCGAGCGCTGACAGAATGATCGGATTATCAGGAGATGAAGCAAGCGCCTTCTGACATTCGTTGATCGCCTGTTCGTATTGGCCCTTACGTTCGTAAGCCTGTCCGAGAAAGAATGGTACAGGAACAAAATCGGGATCCAAGTTGTGCGCCTTCCAAAACAAATCTATCGCATCATCATAATGATGCTCGTAATAGGCAAGGTTCGCTACGTCCATACTCAGAAGCGCCATCAGCGGCGCGATCTTCTGCGCATCCTTGATTTCAGTGTCGGCCTTGTCATACTGTCCCATCACCTCCCAGTAATAACCTAAAAGCTGATGAGCATCAGATTGATTAGGATTGAGTTCGATGGCCCGCCGAAACTCTTTTTCTGCGTTTGCCCAGTCTCGTTCGAAGAAAAGATATTTTCCGCCTACTGCGACGTGAGCCTCGGACAGCGTATCGTCAAGTTTCATTGCCGTCTCCGCCGCCTGCTTCGACTTCAGAAACACTTCGACGGGAGGAAGTGCCCCAATCGCTCCCTGCACGCTGTAAGAGAAACTCAGTCCCGCGTAGGCTAGCGCGTAGCTCGGATCAAGAGTGATGGCTTGATTGTAGTAGTCAATACTCTTCTTCACACCGTCAGGCGAGAACTTATACCAATACACTCGTCCCTTTAGATAGAGTTGATAAGCTTCAATATTGTCTGTGTAATGTTTGACGATGCGCTGTTGCTCGTCACCAGTCAGATGTGAAACCAGGGCTTGCGCGACCTGAGATGAAATCGAATCTTGCACGGCGAAGATGTTGGTGAATTTATCGTCGAAAGTTCCGGCCCACAGCGATGCCCCATCACTGACTCTAACCAATTGGACGGTCAGCCTCAGTTGGTCTCCGACCTTCTGCATCTTGCCTTCAATGACTGCATCAACGCCCTGCTCGCGCCCGGCAGCGAGCAGGTCTTGATCAGAGCCTTCATATTTGAGAATTGAGCTGGTGGGACGGACGATGATCTGTCTGACGTTGCTCAGTTTGGTGATGAGCGCATCGGCCATTCCCAATTCGAGAGATTCATCACGGCTCTCAGCCGAGAGCGGCCTGAAGGGAAGAACGGCTAATGAATGGATTGAACCAGTCGTCGCGGCTGGTTGCGCGCTATGCCTTGTCCATAAGAAGTAGGCTGCAAGAGCAAGCCCGAAGAGAACAATGAATCCTCCGATTAAGACAATTGACCTCGGCCATTTTCTGATCTCTTTTGTATTGTCCAGAGGTTTGGCTATTGCACTCTCTTCAGGCAACGGCAGGTTGTGGCCATTTATCGCAGGCCGCTCTGTTTCATCCTCTTCTATGACGATGCTTGCTCGGGTCTGTTCCAAAAAAAGAAGGTCAACACCCTCATCCAGAATTTCGGTCACAGGAGCAACGAACCGATAACCGCGCCGCTGAAGGGTTTCAATATACTTGTGCCCATTATGCTTCTCATCAAGCGCTTCTCTGAGCTTGTAGATATTGTGAGAGAGGTTTGCTTCCTCGACAAAGCTATCCGGCCAGAGCGTCCTCATCAACTCCTCTTTTGAGAGCACTCGCCCGCCGCTTTGCACCAGAACAAGTAGCATTTCGAACGCCTTTGGGGTGAGCGATACAACTTTACCGTCGCGCAGCAGAAGGCGATCCGTAGCATCTAAGCTGAACGGGCCGAATTCGTAGAAGTGCTTTGGAGTCTTGCTCATAACCGCTCTGAAAACTCGCTGAGAAATCTCTCAGAAACAAACGAGAACTTTCAAAGGACTTATTTTCTACCGAGGAGTAGTTTACACTCCGATGTCGGGCGATTGTCTGGAACAAGGGGAGCGACGAAAGCCCCCAGATAGTACAGCAACCATTTGGCGCGCGGCAACACGGACGTGACCTGCCTCAGATTTTAAGGCCAGATGAAGATGAGAGGTGAGTTATCACGAAAAGGAGAACTGAAATCACAATCGAGCGCCACAGGGTGCTCGTCCTCAGCCGCCGCTGGGTCTCTGCAAAAGCGTGGTGCGCGCCATGCGGCCAGCAGGTTCGCATGGTGACGGCAGACGAGGCTGCGGGGTTAGCTGGAGTCAGCTCGCGCACAATCTACCGCCGCGTCGAGGCCGAGAGCCTTCACTTCATGGAGACGAACGAAGGCCGCCTACTCATCTGCACGAATTCACTTGCGCCTGATTCAAGGCGCTGATAACAGAAGGAGACTGACGATGAACTATCGAAGTTACCAACGAATAGCCTTTCTGGGATTCATAGCCATTGGGATTGTTATCTTCGCTCAAACAGCGTTTGTGCAAAATGACCGTGCGTCTAACGCTAGTGTGAGTCCTGCGCCAACAGACGTTTCCAGACACTTGGAATCAAATAGCGGTTCATTCTTTGGACTGAGAGCATCAACAGACGTTGCGCCAGCACCGCCTGACCTGAGCAGCAAAATTGTAAAACTAAATCCGGTTGATTTTGAGAAGGGCAGTTCCACAGTCCCGACTAAGGAGTTCAAGACTGTTCCCTTCACGCCTGATGAGGTGAGAAAAACCGGCAGCCCTAGAATCGTCAAGTGCGGAGATAAAATCTGCGTCCACACAAAGACACTCAATCCAGCGACGAATAATAAGTTGATTCCGATAGAGGAGTACGCCGCGCAACTGACCAAATTTGAGCAGTACCTGAACGGCTACGGCTATAGTTTGCGAAGTGGGCCACCCAATCTCGGCGTCATCCTAAAGCTCAAGCACAAAAAACCCTATGTCAAGGACGAACCGCCGTTGGCTAAAAAGACCTTGTTTGATCCGACCATCTTCGAGAGGTCAGGCAAGCTGCGAATCTCCAGAGTGGGCGTAGAGCAAACAGAAAGGTCTAGAACCAGAGCACAGGTCGAAGTTCAGCTTCCCAAAAGCACGGCGGTGTCGGGCAAGCGAGTGCTCTTAATCGCTCCAAAATTCTGCCCCTGTGTGGAGTGCGAAACTGACCAACCTAAAGATAGTGGACAGAAGATAGATTCAGGTACGCACCTTTGCGGTTGGGATCCGAAGACGGGCGTACAAGGGTGGGTTGATGCCAATGGCGTTGTTCATCCTGACCCGACGTGTCAGTCACAGAACGAGGCAATCTCTAAGACTACGGTCTCTAAAGGCCAATCCTGTGGAGATAATTTGAGCAAATGTCAGCTTGCTCCAAATCTCTACAAAGGTATTGTTGGCGGGAAGTTGACTGGCGTCGGTTATTGTTCAAGTGCTTCGAACGGCAATGACTGGTTCGACGCCAGCATCTGTGCTCAATTAGACTCAACGAACTGCGGCGGCGACAGCAAACTCTCTTTAAGCAATGATGAATCGCTGAATCTGGATTTGAAAATCTTCGGCGTCGAACTTCCTGTGATAGATGCCGCAGTCGAAGCCAGCTATGAGAACGGCAATCCCCAACAGGATTTTCATTTCAACTTTCTGGGTCAGGAAATTAAGCCAATCAACTTCAGCCAGGACGTTCCCGGCCCCGGCGCAGTTATCCCTCTCGTGGAACCTTTTAATCTCGTGATCTCCACTAACCTGCACTTTGGTTTTGACGCTTCGCCACAATTCACGATGCCCACCATCGCGCCGCCTGATCCAAGCAAGAGCGGGACGCTGGGCGCGGACTCCCGGCGTGAAATACAGGCTGGATCATCTGCACGGACATATCTACCTGTTCGTCGAGGTTGATCTACTGGTCACAACGAAGCGATGGGAGATCGAGATACTCAATCTGGATAGCGGACTCGGCACGCACGGACTTACAGAGACAGCACCATTCACGACCGAGACATATCGAGCTGTTACTAAAAAGAGTGCGGGTTTTTGAAATGAATCAAACAACGATCGGTTCGATAGCTCGAAGGTGATTCACAGATTTTCGGAATGAGGATACTTGAACTAACTCGTTACCGTCAGAAACAAACGAAAGGAGTTGTCCGAATGAAGATCAGAATAGCTTTCATCTCCCTCCTGCTCTCATTGATCGCGCTCGAAGGGTGCGGAGGCACAAAAACAGCCGAGACCAGGAACAGTGCAGGCGATTCGCCACCCATCAACTCAAGCAAGCAGGCAAGTGGAAAGCTTGATGCGTGTGGCTTGTTGACTAAAGCTGATGCTGAATCGTTGATGGGTGGCTCTGTTAAGGAGCCGACAACTACTCGTAACGAGATGAGTGGAATAATCGTCTCACAATGCCGTTACAGCGATGCAGCCGGGGATAAGCAGGTCGGATTGTTGGCGCGTCAAGCGCCAACGGCAACCGAAGCAAAGCAGGTTTTTGGCAGCGCCCGCAACGCCTCTAAAGATTTGGCGGGAACTGATCCGCAAACTGTTTCCGGCCTCGGAGACGACGCCTATTGGACCGGCGGCAATCTCAGTCAACTTAATGTGCTGAAGGATAACTTCTGGCTCATCATTACGGCTCGTCAAGGTAAGGGTGATCGTCTGGCGGCGAGCAAGGATGTAGCCAACAAAATCCTCTCGCACATGCAATGAGCAACAGGCTCTGTATGGAGTTTCAACGTGGGTAGTTATAACGTGACCTCCGTCAGCCTGTTCTCATCTATAGATTAAATGTTGGTGCGCTCATTTTACTTCAGTAAAGAAAAAAAATAATGCTCAAACAAAAGACCCAATCCGTCCTGCGCGTGTTCAGCGCGTCTTGCAGCCTGCTCTTTATCCTCACGGCGCTATGTGGCCTGACGAGGGCGCAATCAACTGACCCAACGAACCCGACGCCGATCACCTCAGGCACGAGTTCAGGCCAGGCCGGGCCGGCGGGCGCGACATATTACTATCGCTTCAATGCGGCGCAGGGCAGCGTCAAGATCACGCTCAAAGGACAGACCAACAATTATTCAACGCAGTTTGAAGCCGACGTACTGAACATGGACGGAACTGATTTAGGCGACATCTATGTGAGCGCAGGCGATGCAGCTAAATCCGAGTCAAAAGATTTCAGTTTCGCCAACGCGCAGCCCGTGAACATCGTCGTGAAGCTAACGAAGGACTCGACTTTGAAATGGCAGAAGTACAGCATCACGCTTTCCGGCGCGGTCGGTGTGGGGAATTCCGGCGGTGGCGGTGGAAATAAAGACAACACATCTCCGAGTCTTCCTGATTTGAAAGTGACAGATGTTCAAATACATGGGAATAACGGCAACAGGCTAACTATTACTATCTCGAATTCATGTAACGGTGATGTCCCGGCGTCAAGTTTAATTAGACTTCAGCTATTTGTTTACGAAAACGCTGATAAGAAAAAGATTGATCTTATCTTCGCCGTAGATCAGGCTCCCTTGGCTGGCAATACAAGCTCCACGTACATTTTAGATCTCTCACAGTTTAATTATTCGCTTAAGAGTTTCGACCACAAGTATCTTCGGGTCGAGGTTGATCCAGGTAATAAAATCAAGGAAGCGTCAGAGAGTAACAATTGGTGGGAGACAGGCGCGGCCCCCTTTCCTGAAAAAAACGGTTACTGTAATCCCAAGTCACAATAAGCGCATAAATTGAGTGTAGTCCAGTTTTGCCGAGTTGGCGCACATTAGCACTCAAGAATTAGTGGGTCAGTTTATCTGAGTGCTTTTGAGTATCGTAGAGTTCATTTCTGTTAGGGTTTTTGAGGACTGTTTTGCTTCTCTGTATCACTGAGTCTCATCCTGTTTCTCTGAGTTCGCATACATTTCGCGTACAAATCACCCGCGACCCTCTCGTTATGGTGTGCTCGCGCGTTTTTCGTTTGACTATTAGCAGAAACAGACAGTGCGGCGATTACCAGTAGAGTAATTATAAGTGAGCGCTTCATTTTCAGTTCCTCACTGGAATGAGGACAGATACTATCTTTTTGCCCAAGCGATTGTCGGCTCAACCCATTCTTTCATCGGACGGTACAGAAAACCGTGTTTCAACCCCGTGTTGACCTCGACTTCTTTCCACTCGCTTATCCCTGTTGCATCTGTCCGGTAATTCTGACAAGACTGTGCAAGGTCACTTCGCTCGTAAATTGAAAGTACGTTGCCATGCAGATTCACCATTTTCAGGAACCCTTCGTCAGCAGAGCAAGCGGCAATAAAGACGAAGTTGAGGTTGCGATTTTCCAAATATGTGGACGCGAGCATCGCAATCCACGAACCTTGCGAAGCTCCGACAATAGTGATGTGTTCGGGCGGCACTCCCGCCTTGAGCAATTGCCTCACTTGTCCTGCGACTTTCGCCGCATATGGCTCAATTTCGGGGTCTTTCTTGCGGGCTTCGCTGATAACAACAAAGCCGCCCTGCTTAAAAGTCTCTAATATCTTTTCGTACTCATACACACCGAACCTTGGATTTATCGGGCGAGTATTTCCGGCTTCGACAATATACCCGTGCAGGTAAAACAGATACCGCGCCTTTGTATCAACTGTCTGCGGCACATCGCTCAATATAATGCCTTGTGTTCCGGCATTATCTGAATTTCTTTGCGCCACGCTCTGCGACATACAAGAAAGATTCAGCAGCACAAAGGCTATTAACATTTTTATCGATAGTGTCATCACTTCAATACTCTTCACTTGAGTACAGCTTTCAAGGCCTCACTCTACGCCGTCACTCGTAACGGAGCGCCACACCTGGGTCCACCTTCGCCGCTTCTTTCCGCCCGAGGGGTTTATCGCGCTTCTACTGCTTTCCGATGGGATGCGCCGGAGGTTTGACTCCAGCGTCTATAGTAATCATCGTGGCGACGGGCAAAACAGGTTTCTGCGGGCTTCCTTGAACCAGTGAGCTTCGACGCACAGGGGCGGGATTCGCCCGAAAGCGCGCTCGCCAAAATTCGCGGTCATCTCGATGTCCTCGCCGAACTGCGTTTGCTGTACCATCCTGTCGGGAGTGAGCCACTCGAAACTGGTGAGGGGTTTGCCCCCCACCCTGCGGTGGAGTGGCGCGAAGAAGTCGTTGAGCGCCTTGATCCGCTCCCCGTACTCTCTGATGGCCCGCCGATCCAGATGCCACATTGACGGAACGTTGTAAAGAAGCATGAGGAGCGATCTCACCCGGACCAGGTTGTCGAACTTCATGAGCGGCAGCCCCCAGAAATCCGTCGCGATCACCGAGTCATGGAAGACCGCTTCGTAAAGGGGAATGCGGTATTTCGGATCATACGTGAAGGTCGCAAAGTCCTGGGGAGCGTCGATGGTTTTGAATCTATTGAGGGGTCTTTCCGGAGGCCAGAAACCGCCGAATAGCTCTCTATTCTTCAGCAACCGCCAGAGCAGCGCGCTCTTCGGGGTGAAAGTCCCGTGAGAGAAATGGATCACTGGTGAACTCCACGCGGCGGCGCTTTCCAAGCCTAAGACGAGTTTCTTCTGCTCACCGATAAACCTCAGTCTTGCGAGCCGGTTTTCCCGGTCGGCGCTCGTCGTCATCGGGTGGAGCGGGTCGTAGTCGTCGTACAGCTCCCCAGCGGCATCGGCGTCAACGAAGTAGCTGTTGACCCCGCTTCGGATGTGTTCGTCGACGCGCTCCTCGATGAACGGCCTCATCGCACGCCTGAGTGCCTCCGAACTTAAGGTGTACCCGAACCCGGCGAAACCCTGCTGGCGTTTACCATCCTGCCTCATCACCCCGCCCGTGCGATAAAGCTCCTCGTCGTAAATTGAGGTAGAACTGTTAGCCGTTTTCGGGTCTTCGACGCTGCTGAAAGTGTCGTACGGGCCGATCAAAAATCCGAGGGATTTAGCCGCCTCAATCGTCTCTGCATTGACGAGCGAGCCGCCGCGCCTCGGGTCTTGATCGTACAGCAAACAGGCCCGGTCAACTCCGACTCGCTTGAGTTCTTCCACTGCCGCTTTGGTTCGCCCGTCACCCCAGAGGTAAGCGTGCATCGCGCCCAGAAGCTTTCGCGCCTCAGGCACACGCCTCACCTTCTCGGCGAAGGAGACGTGTCGGCCTGTCCTGACGAGCCAGTCCCGGTAGGCTAGAGCCGGACCGATAGGGGAGCTTTTCGCAAGCACAATCTTCACTTCGTAGGCTGGCATTCCGTCCCGCCCGATGAAACGATGACTCATTTTGAGAGAGAGCCTTCCCCGCGAGGTATCAAAGCAAAGTTGATTTCTGAGATCGTTGGGCAACAGGTAAGCGACTGTGGCTCGCTCGAACTGGAATCCCCAGAACGGCATTACTCCGCCTTCGGTATCACGGCATTCCGTCCCTATGTGTTCGAGCCAGAAAGGGTCTCGGACAGGAATGTACAGCCCTTCGCTCTCGGGATAAATTACGGCAATAGCTTGAGGGTCATCGCCAGTTGCAGGCCATTCCAATGTCTGCTCTTTCGGCGTCGTGAATCGAACAGATAGTTCGGCTTCCGACAAGCGAATCTCGACCGTTAGCTCCCTCTGAGGGATACGCCACGAGAGTCCATTCTTACTCACCTTCAGCCCCTCTATCGGCTCATCCGTATCTGAAGGGGAGGCCAGAGTAATCTCGCGGTCCGCGCCGAAAGTTTTACACCACAGCCCCAACCTGGCCGGATCAACTCTTATCGTCCAGCGACTATTCCGTATAACGATGGAACCAGATGCGACCGCGAAGAGAGGAGAAACAATGGCCCCAATTATAATGATGTGTGAAGCTATAATCAGCTTGAAGATTATCCCGGAAGTTCTCACAGACTGCATCTCCGTCACCCGCGTCAAAATAAATCGGACGCCGAATGTATTAATCCATCATTGCTCTACTCCATTGACTATTCATATCTAAGCGCGATGAGCGGGTCTACCTTCGCCGCACGCCGCGCGGGCAAGTAGCAGGCCAGCAATGCAACCAGAGTGAGTAGCAGCGCGACGAAAGCAAGCGTCAACGGGTCGGTCGCGCTCACGCCGTACAACAAGCTAGTCAGCCAGCGCGTCAAGCTTACCGCGCCAACCACTCCTATGAGCAGGCCCAGTCCCGCCATCTTCATGCCTTGCCCCAGCACGAGCTTCATCACGTCGGCAGGCTGCGCCCCCAGCGCGACGCGCAGGCCAAGCTCGCGCGTGCGCTGCGCGACGGCGAACGCCATCACGCCGAAGATGCCGACCGCGGCCAGCAAAGTCGCCGTCACCGCCAGCCAGTTCAAAAGCGCGGCACTGAAGCGGGGGCGAGATAGCCGTAGGGCGAGGATCTCGTCCATCGTCGCAACTCCGCTTACGGCAAGTTGCGGGTCTAGCGCAGACACCTCCCGCCGCACGAGTGCCAGCGCGCCCGCCTTGTCCAAGGTCGTGCGCACGGCGAAGTGGTTGAGGTTGGGCGTGCTCTGCGCGTGCGGCGCGTAAACGTCTAGCCTCGTGCCTTGCAGTTCGCGGTAACGCACGTCGCCAGCGACGCCCACAATCAGACGCCAAGGCTCGTCCTGATTACTTGGGTCGAACTTGAGCCGCTTGCCGACTGCTCGGTCGGCGGAGCCGAAGAAGCGCGCAGCCAGCGTCTCGCTCACGATCACGACGGGTACGCCGCCCTGCTTATCCTGCATATCGAATTCGCGCCCGGCTTTGAGCGGGATGCCGAAGGTTCGGAAGTAGTGCGGGTTGATCGTTTCGTAGTTGGCGTTCGGATTATTGCGCGCTTCCGACTGTGGCTGCCCTTCGATGGCAAAGTCCTGATCCCAGCCGACGACGCCTTCGAGCGGTCGTGTGAGGACGCCACTGGCCGCGACCACTCCGGGCTGCGCCTCGACGCGCTCCACAAGTTGGCGGAAGAACTCGCGCCGCGCCTCGACCGTGCCGTACTTCGCGCCCGTCAGACGCAACTGCATCGTCAGCACACCCCTCGGGTCGAAGCCGAGCGGCACGCGGCTCAGGTTGATGAAGCTCCGCAGGACGAGCATCGCGCCGACTAAGAGGATGACTGTCAGCGCGATCTCGCTCACCACCAACGCCCTGCGCAGCTTCGAGCCCGCGCCCGCGCCTGTGAGCTTGCCGCCGGCTTCCGTGAGCGCCTCGCTGAGGTTGAAGCGCGAGGCCGACACGGCGGGCAGAAGTCCAAAGATTAAGACAGAGGCGAGCGTGCAAACCAGACTAGCGAGCAGAGCAGCGCCGCTCAGCCGCACGTCTTCGAGGCGCGGGATGTCGCCGGGCGCGATTGCGACGAGCAGGTCAACCAGCCAGTACGCCAGCATAACGCCTGCGGCCCCGCCGCAGGCCGCGAGCAAGAGACTTTCGACAAAGAGTTGAAGAGCGACGCGCCCACGGCTTGCGCCCAGCGCCACGCGCACGGCGAGTTCCCTGCGCCTAGACGTTGCGCGTGCCAGCGAAAGGTTTGCGACGTTCGCCGCGGCCACGAGCAGGAGCAGCGCCGTCGCGGCGAAGAGGGCCCACAGCGCCAGCTTCGCGTCGCCAAAAACATAATCGGTTAGCGGCGTCAGGACTACGCGCTGGCCCGCGGCCTGCGTTTCGGGAAACTGTTCGGCAAGCCCAGCGATGATTGTGTTCAACTCGGCCTCGGCCTGCGCGAGCGTCACGCCGGGCTTGAGCCGACCGACGGCCTGCAAGTACACCGCGCCTCGGTTTTCGAGGCCGCGCGGATTCATCGTCGCCTGAAGCGGGACCCAGAGGTCAACGCCCTGCGGAAAGGTGAAACCTGCGGGCATCACGCCGACGACCGTGAAGCCCGTCTGATTCAGCGTGATCGTCCGCCCGACGACGCCGGGGTCGGCCTCGAAACGCTCGCGCCAGAGCCTGTCGCTCAACACGACGACGCCAGCGCCATTCACGCGATCATCGCTCTCGTCGAGGACGCGACCGAGCGCGGCGCGCGCGCCTAAGACCGAGAAGAAGCGCCCCGTCACTTTTGCGCTTTCGAGTTGCACAGGCTCGCCGCGCCCCGTCAGCACATAGCCGTACCCGTACACGGTCGTCGGCATCGCCGCCAGGCTAGTGAAGCTCTGACTTCGCGCCTGCCAGTCTCGGACTTCCGGGAAGGAAAGCTCGACCAGCGGGTTGCCGCTCGTCATATCTTTTTTCCAGGCGACGACCAGCCTCTCCTGTTCGGGGAAAGGCAGAGGGCGCAGCAGGACTGACTGTATCACGCTGAAGATGGCAGTGTTCGCGCCGATGCCGAGCGCCAGCGTTAGCACAGCTACAGCCGTGAAGCCGGTGTGCTTGCGAAGTGTGCGCGCGCCGAATTTCAAATCCTGCCACAGGGTCTCCAACGCGCCGCCCCCTTTCACATCTCGGCAAGCTTCCTTCACCCGCGCCCACCTGCCGAAACTTCTGAGCGCCGCGCGCTCCGCTTCCTCGGGTGTCATTCCATGGCGCGCGTTCTCCTCCGCTCGCATCCTGACGTGGAAGCGCAATTCCTCCTCCATCTCGCGCTCCACGGTCTTCTTACGCAGCAGCCCGCGCAGGCGCGCACGCAAAAGCCTGAGTCCGTACATCTCCCTGCCCTCTCAGGTGGTCTGCATGACTTTGAACACTGCCGCTGCCAGCCGCTCCCAGCTCTCCCCTTCAATCTGGAGCTGCCTGCGCCCGGCGCGCGTCAGCCGGTAGAACTTGGCACGCTGGTTGTTGTCGGAGACGCCCCACTCGGACGTGATCCAGCCTCGCTGCTCGATGCGGTAGAGCGCTGGGTAGAGTGATCCCTCCTCCACCCTTAGCGCGTCCTCGGACATCTGCATAATGCGCTGCCCGACGCCGAATCCGTGGAGCGGACCCAGAGAGAGCGCCTTGAGTATGAGCATATCGAGCGTACCTTGGAGAAGATTGGCATCCTGCTTAAGCATATAACCTCCTAGATAATCTAGGACAATTGTAAAAGTAAAGCCCTAGACTGTCAAGGTGCTAGCCGACCGCTATCCGCTGTACTATCTGGATGTAATGCCCTTAATCAGACTCAAGCGTTAGTTTTCATCCGTATCGAGTGCCCCTTTGCCGCCCTTTTCTCTCTTCTCCGTTGTAAATTTTTGTAATTTATATTCTGTCGGGTTGCCTTGATACTTTACTCTGGCTATCCGATTATTTCGCACGTTTCCGCATCTGTGAGAGCAGCAAACAATTCCTTTTCCCAGTCCAAAAAAGGCGCTCACAAATTTCGCACTCTCCCAGTCTGTCAAACTCAATTCCATTAAGGGGCCTTTCGCTCATATCACAATTGAACCGGCGGCGCAGCCGGTCGGCTTGAACGACGGGTTAGGTATTTGCGCGCGTGGCCGGAAGGGCATCCCACGGCGTGCAAACCCCGCCGTGGGATGCTTCCGATGCGCGCCAACCCCAATGGGCATGCTTGCGATCCGGTATTCACTGACGATGTCCGAGTCGTCGAAACTATCTGGTCTTCAAAGGCCCGGCGACCTTGTAGTGACTTAGGATGATGCCTGTGGGCATTGCTTTCGTGCTGACGAGCTCGAATGAGCGTGGCGGGGTTCCCTCCGCAAAGAAGCGCTTCCCCGTGCCCAACAGGACTGGATAGACACAGAGCAGGACTTCATCCGCAAGCCCGTGTTCGAGCAGGGTAGATGTCAGCGTGGAGCTACCCCAGTTGATAAGGTCCGGGCCATCCTGCGACTTGACGCGGCGAATGCCCTCAACGATATCCGGCCCAAGGACCTCGAACGGTCCCCATTCAAGACTTTCCGGGCGGTGGGTGACGACATATTTCGTCGCCGCATTGAGGCCGTCGGCAAGCGGACTCGTCGGCGCCTTCGGCCAGAAGCCAGACCAGATATCGTAGGTGCGACGGCCGAGCAGCAGATCGAAGCTCTCGCCCTGCGCGGCGAGGATTGCGTCCCGGCCAGCGGGGGTCCGATAGGGCGCGGTCCAGTCGCTGTAGGGGAAATCGTCGTCATCATTGGAGTGCTGGATCACTCCGTCCAGCGAGATGTGTTCGATGATTTTGAGCTTCCTCATTTGAGTCTCCGTGTTCTAGGGTCTCCTCCATTCCATACATCCGGATGTAGATCAGATTGCTTAAAGGGCAACTATTATCGCCCTCCAGAGGCAGTGATTGCTCATACCTTGTTGGGATAGCTGCCTGTTACTTTAGGATTCGTCCGGCGAGATTTGCGACCACTGCCACTAACTCCGCAGGTTCCACCGGCTTCGGGATATGAATCTGGAAGCCGGAGCGCAGCACTTTCATCCTATCTTCGACTCTGGCATATGCGGTCAGCGCCGCCGAAGGCGTTTGCCTACCATCTTTCTCCGCGAGCGCGCGCACCTTTTTAATCAGGGCGTAGCCGTCCTCTTCGGGCATTCCGAGATCGCTGATGAGCACATCGGGTCGTAATTCCTTGAGCGCAGCAATGGCTTCACGCGCCGATGAAGCTGTTGTGACAGAAGCCCCGCACTTCTCAAGCACCATCTTGAGTAAGATGCGCGTGTCTTCTTCATCGTCAACGACCAGCAGGCGCAATCCATCAAGCTCCGGCGGGCAGTTGAAGTGCGAGCCGTTGCTTGCCGTCGGATGCACCCTTCCGTGATCGCTCCTGCGGCGGACATCAAGCGAGCGCACCGCAACTAACGGAAGTTTGACGGTGAAGGTTGATCCATGACCTTCTCCGAGGCTCTCCACTTCGACCGTGCCGCCGTGCATCTCCACTAGATGCCGCACAATCGCCAAGCCGAGACCGAGTCCGCCATGTGCCCGCGTCGTCGTCGAGTCGGCTTGACGGAAGCGTTCAAAGATGAACGGTAAAACGTCAGGGGCGATGCCCTGCCCGCCATCAGTGAC
>QHXM01000062.1 GCA_003222945.1 Acidobacteriota bacterium | reverse complement strand
TGGCGCGCATAATCGAATCCGCAGAGAAAGGAAGACCGACAGGTTCGAGCGAAGTTCACAAGTGGGCTGGAAAGCAGTCGGGCAAGTTCAGCCGCGCACTCTGCGAAGCGGCAGCGTTCGCAGCCGAAGAGATGGACATAAAGACCACCGCTGTCTTTACTGAATCCGGCCTGATGGCGCGAAGGCTCTCCGCGCTTCGCCCGGGCCAGCGCATCGTCGCGCTGACGAATTCAAGAGAGGTGCGAAACGAGTTGGCTCTGATCTGGGGCGTAGAGCCATGCGTTATTCCGCAATGCGAAAGCACGGAAGAGATGGTTAAGACTGGCGAGCGTGCGCTTCTGGAAGCAGGCTACGTGCATCAGGGCGAGATGGTCGTGTTGATGGCGGGCAAGCTGTCGGGATTGGGATTGTCAAGGTCAGTTAAGCTGCATGAGATTGGGGATGTTGAAGGGCAGCAATAGAAAGAACACCCACTCTTTACTTGAAACAATCATCAATACAGATTGAAGTTATATTCAATCTGTATATATGTAGAGATAGGATGTCCATTCTTCATAGCAGGCACGAACTTAATCATACGTGCGACTGCAATTGATCTTTCATTCAAACCATAAGGAAGACCAGACACAACCTTAATATCGGTCACCTGTCCAGAGGCCGAAAAGACTGCTCTCAAAACAACAGTTCCAGAGACCTGATTCTTACGCGCCTCTTCTGTGTACTGCGGTTCAAGACGCGAAAGTATACGCGCCTTCACTGTGACTTCTGAAGGGTTGAAGATTCTGTTGTAATCTTCAGTAGTGGTCTCTTTAGTATTACCTGCATTATTGCTTTGCTGTGGCTCGCCCCTACCTGGGCCCAAGCCGCCGCTATCCATCCGAGTATTATCTGCACTGCCACTTTGCTGTGAAGGTTCGCTTCTCTTTGTCTCACTCCCGTTTGCATTGATAGAGATATTACTTGGGGCGTCGCTTCTCTTATTTGATTCAATGACGCCCTGATTTGAAGAACTCTGAGGGCTGGATGAAACGGATTCATCTGTATTGGCCGTCTGGTTATCAGAACTGGCGCTCAGGTTGTTCGAATTGTTTGGTGTAGAGCTTTTCTGTATTGCTAAATAGAGGATGAAAGCAATTGCTAGTATTCCGGCAATGAGCCAAGGGAGAAGACTCTGTTTGCGTGCTGTCTTTTCTTGGACAGATTTTGTTGCCGACGGCGCTGTGTTTATGTTCACAGGCAGTTGTTCTGTGGACAGTATCTCTGTTGGCGATTCTGTGATGCGCGGCGCGGGACTCGCCACAGTCGGCAGAGGATCGTCCGGCGCGGTGAGAAAAGCTCCGTCAGCAAGACAGAAGTTTATGGATTCATCCGTATATGTTCTGTTACACGTTGGGCAACGCTTTATCATTCGGGGTGTAGTCAGTCAGCGCCAACCATCTGTCCCACTGATTCTTTCTCGCCCGATGCGCTATGTGTTCCGCTTGAGGTCTGTTGCGGGTGTCGCCAATTGTCAAGGATTCCTACCTGATGAACGCATTGAAGTGTGCATGTGGGTGCGCACCACTTCTCTGTGTTGTACTCGCGCTCGAAATCTTTCATCGTATATTCTTCGAGCGGGATGCCGGGCGTGCCGCGCTGCTGCGAGCACCAGTGAACGAGTCCGTCTTCGCAGATGTACAGGTAGCGCGCTCCTGCGCGGCAGCGCCATTCGTAAGGCTTGCCGTCTGCAATGCTGTCCTGAAACCAGTTTAGACGCGCGTGGTCGCGGTTACCTAGTTTCTTGACCTGCTGGAAAATCTCTTTCTCACGCTCAGTCAGAGGCTTCAATGTTCCGTCGTTATCGTGTATGACGCCGACGGTGCTGGAAAAGCCAAGCTCAACGGCGCGGCGCGCAATCACAAGCGCGTCTTCTGGAGTTTTGATTCCGCCGCCTATGACAGAGTTGATGTTGACGTGAAAGTTTGCGTGCTCCGCTAGGTGCTGCAACTTCTTATCCAGATTCTTGAGACTCTTTTTAGAGACCGCGTCCGGCGCAACGTTGTCTATGCTTATCTGTAGATACTCAAGCCCTGCGTCGTTCAATCGCTTGATTCGTTCAGGCGTAAAATAATAGCCGTTGGAGATGAGTCCAGCGATCATACGGTGCGAGCGTATGCGGCGAATGATGTCGTCGAGTTCGGGGTGCATTAGAGGCTCGCCGCCAGAGATTGTGACTACGCTCGTGCCAAGCTCTGCGAGTTTATCCAGACGCCGCTTCATAACATCGAGCGGCACTGGGTCTGAGACTTTGTCGTACTCGTTGCAGTAGCCGCAAGCCAGATTGCAGCGGCGCATTGGAATGATGTGCGCTAGAACAGGATGCTTGGTTGAGAGAAGTGCACGCGAGATGAAGCTCACCTCGCGGAGTTTCAACTTTAAAAATTTGCTTCTCTTCATCTGAGCTTAAACGTGCGGTTTCTGGTTTTACGGAATCCCCGATGTTCGCGTCGCTAAAAAATGTCGGCCTTGCAGGATAAGCGAGACGCTCAGGCTTTTGCAAGCGCGGCCTCTCTCTTCTTCGCTCGCGCTCCAAACAATGAAGGGCTTCGGTCTTTCAACCCCGAAGCCCTTTTGCTTCCAAACTCCCGACTACAACTTTAGGCCGGGATGATCTTAAAGCTAGAATCTATCTTTAGCTTGAACTCGTCGAACGAAAACTCGGCGTTGCGCTGCAAATTCGTCAAACGAACGCTCGTAGAGTCGTCGTTCTTCTCAATCACCTTCGTCTGCACGGGCATTCCAGACTCGTCAACCCAGGCTTCTGCCCACTTGAAATTCGCACCAGCCTTCGGCACTAGCTTAACGTGCGTCGTCGAGACGCCGCCCCACAGCGTCTCTTCGCCCATGCTCTGCACGTCATAGCGAGCGGCGAGTTGCTGCTTGGACATGCTCATGAATTCTAAAGCTGTGCTCGCCTTGCCTTGCTTGGCCGAGCCTGTCTTGCCCTGATAGCACATGCTCAGGCGCACGCGGCAGAGCATGAACTGTCCGCTCGCCACCGATAGAGTCTCTCTTGCCGGAGACATCCAGTCTATGCGAACGAAGGCGTTGCGCCCGGCAGCGGGGACATATAGGACGATTCCTCTGTACTTGTCCTCGTCCCCTGTCTGCGAATTGTATTTAACCATGTCAACGCTTGCGCGCAGAGACTTCAGAGTCTGACTGTTGCGCTGCATACGGTTCAGAACCGAACTAACTAAACCTGCGCCCTGAGCATTGACCTCCGTCGGGGAGCTAACGGCGATGGCAGCCACGAGAAGCGCGACAACCAAGCCGAGGGGAACAAGTCTCTTCATCGAAAAACTCCTTCTTTGCTATGACAGCCTCCAATTGGGGTGGAGGCTGAAAATCCTGCCGATTATCTTTGGAATTATTACCTTATGTCAACCTCAAAAGCGACCGTCTTGCCGCTCTGGTCTAACATCGGGCGAACGCTTAAGACCTCTATGTCAGAGCGTCCTGTTATAGCACGCAATCTCGTCTCTATCTCATTTTGAGTCATTTGCGCGCTGCTGTCCGCCACCGTAATTATTAGCTTTTGAGCGGACATTTTTTGATGCAAAGAGTCCGCGACTGGTTCGCCGTTAGACCAATTTTTCATCACTGTTCCAGAGTCAAACCAGCTTCGCGGCGTCAGGAAAATAAAGGCCAAAATAGCCGCGCACAGCACGTCATACTGCCAGGTGTTTCGAGCGTAGCCCCAGAAGAAAAGCCTCTTTATTATACGAAAAATATAACTCATTACTTAACTGAGAAGCCCTCAGCGGATTCCCTTGCGTCTCTAGCCAGGTTGATTTTTACCACAGAGGGCACAGAGGGTTGAAGAAAGATTTGAAACAAGCAGATTTCGGATTCCAATTTTTATATCTGAAATTATTTCCTCTATATTCCTCTCCGGCCCTCTGTGGTGAATCATGGCTTGCCACACATGCCCGATTTCTGCTCCGACAGAGATGCCAAATTCTGCTTCCAACTGTCGGACTTTACTTGCGCCGACAAGCTCCAACTCCAGAGCTTTTCAGCCTTTCAATCTACCCGCCAATCACATCCGCACGTTCTGTGCCGGTTCGACTATCTGCCCGTCGCGCATCTGAACAATGCGTTTGCACATTGCTGCCGCTTCAGGGTTGTGCGTAATCATCACGATTGTTTGATTGAAACGATAGTTCAATTCCTGAAACATGTTCAGCACGATTGCGGAATTTTCAGTATCCAGATTTCCCGTTGGCTCATCCGCTAAGATTATTGCGGGTCTGGTGACTACGGCGCGAGCGAGTGCCACGCGCTGCTGCTCGCCGCCCGATAGTTCTAGTGGCTTATGATGCATCTTATCTTCAAGACGAAGAAGGCGTAGAACCTCGCGCCGCCTTTCAGGATCATCCTTGCCGTTGCGATTGTGAATGCTCTCGGCCAGGCGAAGATTGCCTTCAGCCGTGAGCGTCGGGAAAAGGTTGAAGCGTTGAAAGACGAATCCAATCTTGCGGCGACGAATGTCCGTGCGCTTGGCGTCCGATGCGGCTGTCAGGTCCTCGCCGTCAATTATTATGCGCCCGCTCGTAGGCGTCAGAAGTCCTCCCATCAGGTGAAGAAGCGTTGACTTGCCGCAGCCCGACGGCCCCATTATCGCAACGAACTCGCCCTCCTGAACCTCCAGAGACACGCCCCTGAGCGCAGGCACATCAACTCTTCCTACGCGATAAACTTTCTCCAGATTCTCAGCTTGTAAGATCGTTCGCATGAAAAATAGTTTCAGGTTTCAAGTTCCCAGTTTCAAGTTAAAGGGGCGAATCTTGGAACTTGAAACCTGAGACTTGAAACTCATTCATAAGATAATGCGCTCACGGCATCAAGGTTCGCCGCGCGAACAGCCGGGTAGAGTGCGCCGATTGCTCCTCCCAACAATCCGATTGCGGCTGCGGCGGCGGCCCAACTCCAACTATACTCGAAAATAAGATTATATCTGCGATGAATCAGAAGCCCTCCGAGCATTGCTACGGCGAAACCCAGCACGAGTCCGAGCGCGCTAATCAGTATTGCCTCTTTTTCAATCACGCCGATGATGTAGCCGCGCGATGCGCCCATAGCTTTAAGAATTCCTATCTCGCGCGTGCGCTCCGTAATCGTAGTGTACATGGCAAGCATCACGACGAGCGCGCTCACGACAGCCGCCAGGCCTACCAACACTTTCAAAAAAACTCCGAGGAAAGGGATTCTACTTTCAATGCTCGTGAACACGTCGCGCGTGAACTGGACCTTGTTGCCCGGCAACTCTTTGTCAATGCGCTCGGCCAAAGCTTGCTCGCTTACGCCTTCCTTAGCTTTAACCAGAATATAGGTGCACTTGCCCGGCGCTTCAAGCAAATCCTGCATCGCACTGAGAGTCATCTTAGTTCGTGAGCCGGATTCAGGCGAGAAGATGCCGACTATGCGATACGGCTTGTTGCCTAAAAGCGTGATGGGATCACCGACCTTGCGATTCTCGTTATGCGCTTTGATGTAATCAATGACAACCTCATCCGCAGCTTCAGGCGCTCGGCCATCCTCCAACTGTATATTGTTCATCTTTGAAAACACAGGCCAGTCCACGCCCTCTAGCTGCTCAAATCCAAAACCAGCGCCTCCCTGAAAAACATACAGGCCGATAGGCACAGCCGCCTCGACGCCATCAACTGCCTGCAATCTTTCAACATACTTCGTGCTGAGATTGAGCGTAGAGCTTGTCAGGTTATCCATCGTGCCGGGTCTGGTGAACATTATCTCTGCGCGCACATTCTGAGAGCGGCGCTGCAAGTCGTTGGACATCCCGTGCGCCAGTCCCGTAAAGAGCATGACGAGCGCCACGCCCAGAGCAACACCAATCACGCTCACGAGCGAGCGAATCGGGCGCTGGCGTATGTTTGATATGATGAGATTGTCCATGGAGTAATTTTTGATTTTAGATTATAGATTTTAGATTTGAAGAGAATAGAAAGTTTTAATTCCTTATCCAATCGCAAATCTAAAATCTAAAATTAGTCATGGTTTTCCATTCGCTCTCTGTTTCTCGCGCTCGTCTAAGTCTAAGACCGGAAGCTGCCACTTGTTCTCAAGCACAAAGAGGCTGGGCTTATATTCGTGGTTAAGATCAACGGCATCGGGCGATTGATAACTGACGCTCAGCTTGTAAAGGTCGTGCGGGCGCGTCAACTCTATGCGCGAAGGCATGACGAACGTGCCGCCTTCGCCGCCGAAGGCTTTCGGATCGAAGTAGGAAACGTCTGAATCCAGCATTCCGTCCTTATCAAAAGTCTGCACGCGCGCCAGACGAATCCCGTTCACGCGGTCAAACCAGAAGCGGCGTAAGAGATGCCCGCCGCCATTCTCGCCCGGCGCAATCTCGTCTAATAGAAAATAGCCGCGCACGACGCGCTCGGCCTGCTTCTTCCCGCGCTCGGTGTTCTCCGCATCCTCTTCCTGATAGAACTCGCTCTTGACATAGACCATGCCGGAATTTGCGCCCATCTCTATGGGTCGAATCATCAGCGCATCTGTGAAATGCTGCGGGCGAATGCTTGAGAGCACGCTCGCGGTTTGCTCTCCTTTCGCGCCCTTCTTCTTGTCGCCCTTGCTGCTCTCGGGCGCGGTGAGCTTCGGATAGACGGCATTATTTGTTCCGAGCACGAAGCGCTTTATCTTCTCATCTCCCTGAAGCACTGCAACGCGAAAGTGCTCGCCGTCCGAAGTCATCTCGGCTATGTTCGTCCCTACGAACGGCGCTTGAATCCTCAAGTACACTTGGCCGGGGCGTTGCAAGTAAACAGTCCCGTCAGCCGTCTTGTACTTCTCTGCAAGGCCGGATTCAGCAAACGAGTTGTCCTGAACCTGTATGTCAATCTTGCCCTTGATTGAGCGCACCGAAGCAAGGCGATTTACTTCGGCGACCATCTGCTGCGTGCTGGCATCCGCGAGAGGGCCTAGAAGCGGCGCGATTTTAACCTCGTGCTTGACAAACTTGCTGAGTAGCTTGCCGCACCCGCTCATTAAAAGCAGACCGAAAGCAAAGAGAAGAATTGCAACGACGCGCAGCAGCGCTTGCTTAGAAAAAGAGAGTGAATTATGCATCAATTAAAAGTGCGCGCCCCCTGAAGCCGACCCGTGCGAAACCAATTATCTTTCTTAAAATTGAGTCAAGCAAGCTAACAAAGAGCCGTCAGCGTTGTCAACGCAACGAAACGATGAACGCCGTGACGATGAATGATGAACTGAAATGCTTTGATCTTTCTGTTTTAACTTCCGCGTTCAGCGCTCATCCTTCATCGTTTCAATAACGCGCCGCCTCTCTTCAACAAGCTGTCGCAAAATCTCGCCCAGGACTTCTCCTGCAATACCATCCAAACCCAGATGGCGCTCTTCGATTCCTTCCCAAAACTCATCAAGCCCACGCACGCCCGCGCGCTCGAACGCTAATGTCTGCACGAGCAGATCAATCACGTCGGCAGCTTTCACGACACGCGCCTCAAGACTTGCGCGCTCCTCGTAATCTTCATGAAGCGCGTCATACTTCTCCGCAATACCCTTCGCTTCAAGACTGCCGACTATCTCACGGAAGGCCGCGCGCTCGGCTCGTCTTCTTGTCTCCGCGCCGAAATAGTTTGTAGCCGTTCGCGGCATATCGCCGACGCGCACCTCCGCCCAATCGTGCAGGAGTGCAACTCTCAACACTCGCTCCATATCAACCTCAACACCGCGCGCAATCAACTCGTCTGCCAGAAGCATCGCCGCCACAGCCACGCCGTACGAGTGCGACGCCACACTTTCAGCGCCCGCCGCAATCCCGCGCAGCATCCAGCCCGTGCGCTCCAATCCTTTAAGTCGCTGTAGCTCTATTAATGTGAAAAGCATAAAAAGCTGTCAGTAGTCAGTTGTCCGTTGTTCGCTTTTGCAACTTACAACGGACCACTGACTATTGACTATTCACACAAACATTTTTCCAGGATTCAAAATTCCGTTCGGGTCAAGCGCGCGCTTGATTCGCTTCATGGTCTCAACTGTGGGAGCGTCTATTGCCATGTCAAGATAGGGCGCTTTGACGTAGCCTATGCCGTGCTCGCCGCTGATCGTGCCGCCAAGCTCTATGGCGACAGCGAAAGTTTCGCGCACGGCTTCGCGCGCTTGTCGGACGGCTTCCCTGTTCTCACGGTCGCACATGAAGTTGACATGTATGTTGCCGTCTCCGGCGTGGCCGAAGTTTACGACAAACGTTTCGTGACGACGACCTATTTCTTCGACTTGCTCAATAAGCTCAGGCACGCGCGAGCGAGGGACTACAACGTCTTCATTGAACTTCAACGTCCCGAACTTCTTTATTGCGGGTGAAAGCGCGCGGCGCACGTCCCACAGGCGATCTTCATCCTCTTTCGTCGCGGCGCGGACCAGGTCGTAACCGCCTCCTTCGCGCAAGATTTCTTCGACGACGCGCGACGCTCGCCCGACCTCTTCGGCTGAACCATCAACAGAGACAAGAAGGAGCGCGCCAGCATCCTTCGCCAATCCGAAAGCGTATTGCGATTCAACCGCAGCGATGGAGTTTCTATCCAGCACCTCAATCGCAACCGGCGTCACGCGCGCACGCGAGAAGCGCGCCACACACGCACAGGCCTCTCGCATAGTGCGAAAGGTTGCGCGCACTGTTCGCGTAGCTTCCGGCAGCGGCAGAAGTCTCAGAGTCGCTTCTGTGATGATGCCGAGCATTCCTTCAGAGCCGCATATCAAGCCTGTCAGGTCAAAGCCCACGACGTTCTTGCTGGTCCGACCGCCCGTTCTGATTATCTCGCCCGTCGGTGTGACGACTTCCAATCCCAAAACGTAATGCTTCGTCACGCCATACTTAGCAGAGCGTATGCCGCCAGCGTTCTCGGCTATGTTGCCGCCTATGAAAGATTCTTTGTAAGAGGCTGGATCGGGCGGATAGAAAAGTCCGATGGCTTCGACCGCTTGTTGCAGAGCGTAGGTTCTAACGCCCGGCTCTGTCACAACGTTGAGGTCGTCGGCGTTTATCTCTTTGATCTCGTTCATGCGGTCAGTGCCGATGACGACACCGCCCTCGATTGGAACTGCGCCGCCAGAGTAGCCAACGCCGCCGCCGCGCGCTGTAACGGGAAAGCGAGCTTCGTTGGCGAGTTTTAGAATCTCGGCTATCTCAAGGGCTGTGCGCGGGAATAGAACTGCTTCGGGCGGGAATTTTTCTTTGACAGCATCCTGCGCGTAAGGCTCTACCTTTTCAGGATCAACGACGACATGCTCAGCGCCTACGATTTCACGAAGATGCGCAAGCACTGACTCGTCAGATGCAGACGTGCGCTCGCGCGTCTTTCCGGTGTTGATTCCGATTGAGCGGCTCATTTGTCGCTCAACATAATACCAAATTGCAGGGCAAAGTAAGATTGAAGTAGGCGTAGTAAGAAGAGTAAGGCGGAAGGGTGAAAGCGTGATAATGAAAGTTTCCCTTCACTTACGCCTTCATCGCTGCCGCCTTCATCCTTGCTTTTCACCGGCAACCAAGATGTTCGCAGCCGCAGCCTATCTCTGTGACGTTGCCTGCTTCCTTGCAGTATTCGCTGCAATACTTACTGCCTTCCTCTGCGGGGCAATCGCAGGAGGGGTGCGCGCACTTTTCCTTCTTCTCGTCTGCCATGACAGAACCTTCCTTTCAAGTCCGAACAGGACAGTCCGGGGGATGGCTGTTTGAATTTATCTGTAGGGGAATATTTCGGATTTATGCTAAGCCCGACACGCGCTCTGGTCAAGCGAACGCAAAATGCAAAGTGGAAGACGAAAGGCTTGCGCTTCTGTATTCCATTTTGCATTTTACATTTTTAATTTTTCATTGCACTGGCCGGACCGTAATCTTGACGCGCTTTCCCTTCACAGGAAGATCAAGCGTGCTGCCCAACGGCACGTTATAGACCTTGTCGTCAACAGTAACTTCAACTGTGGTCGGCGCAGTAAGTGTCGCAGGCGCTGGTTGCTGCGGTGCAGGCGTCGCAGCTTCTTCCGCTGGCCTCACCGTTTCGCTTGTGCGCGTGAGAAGGCTGTCGGCGACTATGCGCCACGATCTAGGCGTGCATGTGAGAAGAAGTCCGGGCGCATCCGTCTCCGCCTGCTCATTCGGCGCAAGAGAGTCGAGCGTGAACAGTCCCTCGCCGCAGCGCACTCCCTTATCATCGTAGAAAGTCACGCGACCCGAAACATAGGTGTAAGGCGATTGGCTGCGATTCTCTATAACGAATCGCACATTCCTAAGCGGTGCATCCGGCGTCGCAGCGAGCGCCTTTGTCACAAGCTGAGCCGCGATGGCCGCGTGTCCAGCCGAATCAAGAGCGACGGGCTGTTCTTCTAAGCTTGTGCGCTGCTCAGTTGCGGAGCCTTGCGTTGCAGTCGCTTGCTGAGCGCGAACGCTCCACATGCCGCAGACGAGAAAAGCAATACAAGCCGCGATGATTTTAGTTCTCACGCTGTAATCTCCTTGAATGAGAATTGTAGAGCTTTGACGAACAGATGAGCAATAGCGAACCTTTTAATCAGATAGCAACAACAGGCAGCAATGATGAAGCGCGCGGGCTTATGTAGCCTTGAGCATTCCTGTTGATTCGCGCCAGAGCTTCACTGAGACTGCGAGCTGGCGTCATACGCATCAGCCTCACATCTTCGTCTGCTAATCCAGAGATAAGATGAACGCGAAACCTTTCGGCCTTTACGAGCAGAGACCATGCGGTCTGCCCGTTCACCTCGTAAGCCTCACGCAAGCGACCTTCAAGTGCGCGCGAATCCTTAGCGTCGAACCACTTCATAAAATCCGCGCGACCGAAACCATCCGGGCATTCGGCTAGAAGAATTATATCGCCGCCATCAAGACAGGCGTGCGCCGCCATGTCAAGAGATTTATGGGCCTGAATAAAATTGATGTCCCAAGGCGAGCCGTTGCAGCTTGCGACTACAAGCTGGCGCTTCTCCTTCATCATTATCGAATGGTCTTCAGCATATTCCATGCAGGCACGACGGTGCGCCGCTCGCCAGTCGCCCGCATAAACGCCGACAGCGCGCCCGCGCTCGTCCACAATCGTGTTAATCAGAAACGACGGCTTGACCAACTCCGCTATGCGCTCGCACTCTTCATGCACAGCATTGCCGTCCAGAAGACCAGTGCCAACGCCTTCGCGCCGACCGCCCTTTTCAAAATCAAGCGCGAGCATGTGAGTGGCTTCAATTGTCTGAGCGGAAGCAAGGCCCGGACAGACGCTCTTGCGCCCGCCCGTGAAACCCGCGAAGTAATGAAAGCCTATCGCGCCGGTGAGAATGACGTGATCGTGTTCTTTGAGCGCGCGGTTGATTTCAACGGGCGTGCCGCGTTCCGTCATGCCAAGCTGAATCATGCTTGAAGAATCATACGCGTTGTGGTCTAGCGTTCTAATCCTCTGCACGATGAACGGCGTCAGAAGCTCCAGCTTCTCTTCCTGTGTCACGGCGCGGTGAATGCCCGTCGCAAAGATTATGCGTATGTCGCCGGGGCTTACGCCCTGCTCAATTAGTCTTCGCACCAGAAGATTTACGACCTGCGCGCTCGCCGTCGTGCGCGTAGCATCCGACGCGACAATCAAAACGGTCTCGCCCGCCGAGATAATCTCTTCGAGAGGCGGCGAATCAATCGGCCTCTCTATCGCCTCGCCAACCTCAACATCCGTGAGCGGGCGCTCATCCCTCGCTTTATGTTCAAGCACACGAAAACGCGCCTCGTCATAATCGAATGAGATAGAGCCGCGTCCGTAGCCTAGATTGATATTAGACATAAAAGAGACTGCCCTATACTCCGAATCGAATCAGCGCGCGTTCGATTGAGTTGAGCGAGATGAAATCCGTCTGCCCTGCTGCACGCGCGTCCGCTAGCCAGCGCCTGAGCTTGCGCGCCTCATCAAGCGTTGAGATTCTGCACGCGCCAGTCAGCGCAAGCGTCACCAAACAATCCGGCGCGCCGTGCGTGACGAGCGCCGCCTGCAACGCCGCCTGTTCGCGTAAATCAAGTGTCAATAGAAGACTGATTTCCATATACCAGTTTTCAGTTTTCAGTTTTCAGCAGCGCGTTTCGACTGAAGACTGAAAACTGACTACTATTCATTCCCTTGTTGAGCGAAAACAAGCTGTTCCTGCGTGGCAGAAGTGAAACGTATCGTCCTCGAAATCCGGCGTCTCCATCTGAATCGTCAGGTGGTCAACGCCGAAGCGGTCGTGCAGTTTCGTTCGTATCTCTTTTAATAGCTCCGCCTGCTGGATTGTGCCGACGTGAATCACGTGCGCGCTCAGAGCCTCGCGCCCCGAAGTTATGGTCCACACGTGCAGATCGTGAACATCCTGCACGCCGTCAGTCTCCAGTATCACATCTTCGACCGCAGCCAAGTTGATGTGCGAGGGCGTGCCTTCCAGGAGAACATTTGTAGCTTCGCGTATCAAGTGCCAGGAACTCCAGATGATTAGAAGTCCTATGAGACAACTGAAGAGTGGGTCGGCTGCATACCAACCATAAATGGACATGAGCGCGCCCGCTAAGATCGCTCCGACAGAGCCTAGCGCGTCGCCTATTATATGAAGCCATGCGCCGCGCACGTTCAGGTCATCTTTATGATCGTCGTGCAAGATACGCGCGCAGACTAGATTGATTACGAGACCGGCGGAAGCTACAAGCATCATCAGACCGCTTCTGACCTGCGGCGGCTCGGCCCAACGCTTGTAAGCTTCGTAAAATATAAGTAGCGAGATGAGAATGAGCGCAACGCCGTTAATTAAAGCAGCGAGAATCTCAAGACGATAGTAGCCGAACGTCTTATTTGACGTTGCAGGCCGAGAGCCGAACCAGACAGCCATCAGAGCAAGCGCGAGCGCAACAACGTCCGTCAGCGCGTGTCCCGCGTCAGCAAAGAGCGCGAGCGAACCCGTTATCCACCCGCCCGCAGCCTCCGCCAACATATAGACGGCGGTCAGCACCAGCACAATGCTTAAGCGACGACGGCTGCGCGTAGCGCGCCCATGTGAATGCGTGTGTGAATGATCGTGCACACTTTCATCACTCTGCGCCAACTCGCGCTCGTCCACATTATCTGCTCTGACCTTTGCCTGAGACATGATGAAAAGCAGGAGTCAGGATACAGAATTCAGAATCCAGAATAAAACCTACGGCCCTGAAACGCGCCGGATGCGACCTCTAAGATTAGCAGATTAGAGAAGAGGCTGGCGAGATTGCGGAATGCGGATTTCGGATTGCGGATTGGTAAGACCAGAAGGCAGCAGGCAGTAAAACTGTTGCTGTCCCTTGCTCTTCTAAATCCGCAATCCGAAATCCGCATTCCGCAATCGCCTAGATTGCTGCGATGTTCAGGGCGGTGTTGAAGTCGTTGTATAGGTCGTTGAAATCTCGTATGGTGCGTTCGAGCGCCTGCGGCAGGCGGTCTATGTCCGCAGTGTTGACAACCAGATTGACGTTGTGGACGAAGGCCGCGTGTGTGTCCAGAGTGCGTGCTGTGGTCGAGAGGTGAATGAAGATCAAGCGGCGGCGCTCAGCGGGGCGCAGCGCGTTGATCTCGCTCGTGACGAAAGCCGCTCCCTGTTCAACGGCATCGAACTCCGCTTCGAGGAGGATGACGTGCATCTTATCTTCGCGCATCCTTTCAATAGCCTGCGAAGTGTTTTCGGCGATATAGACCTGATGGTTCTCGTCCACCAGAGTACGCGCAATCGCTTCGCGGCGCGGAGGCGTCACGCAGACGAGCACGCGTCGCTGCTCCCAGCGCAAGCGAGTAGAGTTGCGTTGCTTCGCCGCAGGTGTGCCCGTCTGTAACAACTCTGCGAGCAGGCGAGCCAGTTCGTTCGGCTCTGAAGGCGCATTGCCGTAAGCCTGAACGTCATTGTCGTTCACGGATTCGTCGGCCTTGAAGACAGGAGCCGCCATGGGCGGGTTGAAGCGCGTGTTCTCAAGAGCCGGAGCGTCGCCTACGCTGAGCGCGCTCTGTTGACCGTTGGCGGGCGCGGGCGGCTGACCGTGAATGATGCTCTGACATTTAGGACAGCGAACCGTAAAGGGGCGCGACGGAATCTTCGCGTCGTCCAGTTGCAGGCGCGTGGTGCATTGGGAACAGACAACAATCATGACGTTTGTAGAAGTTTCTGAAAAAGAGTTCGGGATGCGCCGTCGTAGTCGTAACAAAAGGGCGGCGCATCATCCGTATTACTCGATGGCATTTAACATCGAGCCGTAATCCTGAAAAGCTCCGACCGGGACGTTGTCGCTCTGTGTGCGTATGTAATCCTCGGACGAAGAGAGACCTTTGAGCGTGAGCAGAAGGTTGTTCTGGTTCGTGGCAAACGCAAGGCCGTCTTCCATAGTCACTACTTTACGCTCGATCATCTGCTTGATGACGCTATCAAAATCCTGCATCCCGTCAAGCTTCCCATCGCGCATAGCATCCAGAAGCGACTTGCCTTCACTTTCGCCCTCTTCAATATATTCGCGCGTGCGCGGGCTAGACTTTAGAACCTCGACGGCAGCGATGCGACCGCGACCATCTGCGCGCGGAATCAAACGCTGCGAGACGATGTAGCGAAACGTCTGTGCGAGCCGCGTTCTTATCACCTTCTCTTCGTTCTTCGGGTAAAGACCGATGATGCGGTCAATAGATTTCGAGGCGTCAATCGTGTGAAGAGTCGAGAGAACCAGATGGCCTGTCTCGGCTGCTTCGAGCGCAATCTCTGTAGTTTCAAAGTCGCGCATCTCGCCTATGAGAATGACCTTCGGAGCTTGGCGAAGTGCGGCGCGCAAGGCGGACGGAAAATCTTTCGTGTCCGAGCCTACCTCGCGCTGGTTGATGGTCGAGGACTTATGTATGTGCAGAAACTCAATCGGGTCTTCGATGGTCACAATGTGGTACTGCTTCTTCTCGTTGATGATGTCAATGATAGCCGCGAGCGTGGAGCTTTTACCTGAACCCGTCGGACCAGTCAGAAGCACTATGCCGTTGCGTAGCTCCGCTATGTCTGCAAGTTGCGACGGAAGACTTAAGGATTGAAGGCTTGGTATATCTGTGGGGATGACGCGCATCACTATGGAGTAAGAGCCGCGCTGCTGAAATATATTGACGCGAAACCTTACGCGCGACGGAAGGCTGTAGCTCAAATCCGCAGTGCCCGTGTGCGCGAGTCGCTCGGCGGCTTCCGGGTTGCCCTGCATCAGAGTCATTGCGACGATCTCGGTCTGGTAGGGCATCAGCTTTTGCAGGCCGAGCGGTTGAACGGGCGTCAGCTTTCCGTTTATCTCAACTTGCGGCGGCTGGCCCACGCTGAAATTAAGATCGCTGATTTTGTCGGAGACGAGCAACATGCGCTCGATTATGGGCGGCAGGTCAAAGAAACTCATCAGGGGTTAGCACTCCGCGTTTGTTGAAAGATGACCGTTGAGAGTTGGTCTTAAAAGGGAAAGGTAGCTTGGAAAACTCTTTTCCGGCAGGCAAAGCCGGGGTCGGCAAGAAAGCGCTAAGCCGACATTGGATTGTCGCGTATAACTAAGCTAAACGCAAGCAAAAAGTGTTGGCCTCTATGATTTTATTGGGATTTTTGAAGGTTTTGGGCTAGAGACTTGATAAAATCTCGCGCGTTCGGGCTTCAATCTGCAAAGGGTCTGTGAGCAACAGGCTAATGACTGCTACGGAATCCGCTCCGGCTGCGAGGACTTCGCGTATGTTCTCTTGACGAATTCCGCCAATGGCTACGAGCGGAATCTGGCCTACTAATTGTCGCACGCGACGCAAGCCTTCAAGACCAACAACAGGGTCAGGGTTCTCCTTAGATTTAGTTTCAAATATAGGTCCTATGGCTATGTAATCAACTGGCAGCCGCGCGGCTTCAATCGCCTGCTCGATGTTGTGTGTGGAGAAACCGATGATTGCCTGCTCGCCCAACAACTCGCGCGCAGCCGCAGGCGGAAGATCATACTGTCCCAGATGAGCGCCAGAAGCTGAGAGAGCAAGCGCGATGTCAACCCGGTCGTTGATGATGAGGCTGACGTTGCGCGAGCGTGCAAACTGCAAAGCCTCTTCCGCTTCTCTATAAAACTCGCGCGCGTCCGTTTGCTTCCCGCGCAGTTGAATGAAGGTCGCGCCCCCTGCGCTCAAGCGTCTCACCTGCTCCGCATGAGAGAGGCCGGAGAGCCGCGCGTCCGTGATTGGATAAAGTTTCGGCAGGTTGATTCGCAATTTAAATTGAAGATGTTTTCTTTGCGCCTTTGCGAAAAACTTCCTCATGCAAAGGCGCAAAGGAAGATAGACTTCAGTTACCGCGTCTGACCGCTCAATGTTTGCGCTTGCGTTGAGGGCTTCTCGTCTTCGCCCGGCGCTTGCTCTCTTTCACCAAGGACAACGCGCACCTGATGTGTCTTTCCATCGTCCGCGAGCGCGATCACCTCAGTCTCCTGCTGAACGTCGTCGAGCCAGACTTCACTGATGCCGTGACTGATGCCTAATGGATTCTCGACTTTGATAATGTAGCGCGTCCGCCCGCGACGATAGTTTATCTCAAAGGAGCGCCAACTGCGCGGGATGCACGGCTCAAACGCCAAACTCTCGCCGCGTAGTTCAAATCCTAAGATTGATTCCAAGCCAGCGCGATACATCCAACTCGCACTTCCTGTGTACCATGTCCACCCGCCGCGCCCCGTGTGCGGCGGCACTGCGTAAACGTCGCCCGCAGCAACGTAAGGTTCTGTCTTGTACTTGTGAAGTCCCGCGCGCGTCGAAGCGTGGTTGATAGGATTCAATAGCGCAAAGAGTTCACCGGCGCGGTCGCCGTCGCCAAGGCGCGCGTAAGCAATCAAGGTCCAGAGCGCAGCGTGCGTGTACTGGCCTCCGTTCTCGCGCACGCCCGGAACGTAGCCTTTGATGTAGCCGGGATCAAGCGCGCTCTTATCAAAGGGCGGCGTAAACAGAATAACTAATCCATCTCCTCGCCTGATTAAATATTCTTCGACAGCAGACATTGCGCGTGCGGCGCGATGTCGCTCAGCCGCGCCCGATATGACGCCCCATGATTGAACGATAGAATCAATGCGGCACTCTTCATTCTGCGCAGAACCAAGGGGCGTTCCATCGTCAAAGTAAGCGCGACGATACCAGTCGCCGTCCCAAGCCTCTTCTTCAAGAGCCTTCTTCAAACTCTTCAGATGCTCGCGGTATGCTTCCACGCGCTTCGTCTCGCCACGCGCCTCGCAAAATGGAATGAAGCGTTCGAGCGTTGTGTAGAGAAACCAGCCGACCCAGACGCTCTCGCCTTTGCCTTGATAGCCGACGCGATTCATGCCGTCGTTCCAATCGCCCGAACCCATGAGCGGTAATCCGTGCGCGCCCACCTCCAGACTTCTATCAATGGAGCGGGCGCAATGCTCATAGACAGCGGCGGTTTCCGATGAAGTGGTCGGCTGCGTGTAAGACTCGCTCTCTTCGGGCTTAAGCTGCGGAGCTTCTATGAACGGCACGACCTTATCAAGCACGCCCGCGTCGCCTGTCACGCTGATGTAAAAGCTCGTGACAAAGGGCAGCCACAGAAGATCATCCGAAAAGCGGGTTCGCACGCCGCGTCCCGTTGGCGGATGCCACCAATGCTGCACGTCACCCTCTTTGAATTGATGCTCCGCAGCGCGCACGATCTGTTCACGCGCAATGTCCGGCCTCGAATAGACTAGCGCCATCACGTCCTGCAACTGGTCGCGGAAGCCGTAAGCGCCGCCCGATTGATAGAAGGCCGAGCGCGACCAGACGCGGCAAGCCAATGCTTGATAGAGCAGCCAGCGATTCAGAAGCGTGTCCATAGCCGCGTCCGGCGTGCGAACTTCTACAGTGCTCAGAAGATCATCCCAGTAATTGATGACCTGCTCGAAAGCGCGATGCACCTCTCCGACCTGCTTGAACTTGGCCGCGAGAGCGTGAGCTTCGTCCGCCGTCTCGCCTTCGCCCAGCAGTATCACAATCTCGTGCGTCTCGCCGGGCGCAAGTTCTATGACCGCTTGCATAGCAGCGCACGGGTCAAGCCCTGCACCCTTGCGCCCCGAAAGATTCGCACGCCGAAGCGCTGCGGGACTCTTCAATGAGCCGTTGCGCCCTAAGAACTCTTTGCGGTCGCAGGTCAAGGTGCGATCACGCTCGCTTACGTCAAGGAACGCGACTTGACCTGCGAACTCGTTGTTGTATGGATTGCGCGCCGTGATTGTTCCAACTCTTTCGTCAACCTCAGTGATGATGAAAGGCGCGCTAGTGCTTCGCTGCACTCCCATCACAAGCTCGTTATAGCTTGTCACCGATAATCGCCGCTTGCGGTCCGAGTGGTTGCGGATTCGCAGGAGCGAGATTTTCACGGAAGCGTCAAGGGGGACGAATTGCAATAACTCATGCTCTAACCCGTGACTCGTTCGCTCAAACACAGTGTAGCCCTGACCGTGACGAACGACATAAGGCCCTGCTTCGCGTATGGGCAGAGGCGTGGGCGTCCAGATTGTTCCGGTCTCTTCATCTCTCAAGTAGATTACTTCGCCGGGCGGATCAGAGACTGCATCGTTCGACCAGGGCGTCAGACGATTCTCGCGGCTGTTGACGGACCAGGTGTAGCCCGCGCCTGTCTCCGTCACTTGAAAGCCGAAGTCGTGCCCGTTCGAGATGACGTTCAGCCAGGGCGCGGGCGTCCATTGACCTTCGCCGAGCACAGTCACGTACTCGCGCCCTTCTGGACCGAAACCTCCCACGCCGTTGAAGAAGGAGAGTTCGGGAATGTTAACTGTAGGTTCTGGATAAGTGCGAGAAGGACGGCGCGGGATGAAAGGAAGCGGCAGGTCATTTTCAGCCGGACGGCGAACGAGTTGCTCGTCAAGTGAGCCGCGATCCGTGACGATTACTACGCGCGCAACTGCGTGAAGAAGAATCCTGTCCTCGTCGGGCATGATGTCGGCGCGGCGAAGAAAGACGCCGCCCGGTTTATCAACTAAAGCCTGCAAGCCGCTCTTGCGAATCAGTGCTTGCAAGCCTTCGTGCAGCTCCTGCACATAGCTCAATGGGCGGTCATTCATAATCACCAGATCGAACGTGAGACCCTTGAGGCGCAGGTACTCGTGCGCTCTTAAAAGTTGTCGGACCATGTCCAACTCTTCCGCCTCACCGATTCTTACTAGCACAATCGGCAGGTCGCCGCTGATGCCGTAAGGCCAAAGCGCGGATTGAGCTTTCGTGTTGAGCGCAAGCGTGTGCGGACGAGGGCGCAGAGATGGATCGGAATAGAGTATGCGACCCGCAAGGCGCTGGAAGAGGTGCGCTTCTTCCGGGTCCATCCCCAGATGCTGCATCTCTACTTTCGAGCGTGTCCACGCAAGTCTTGCCTCGCGCTCAAACGTGCTTATGTCGTGATACTTGTCCGCGAGTCTCAAGGCATCTTCGCGCGAGTGCGCAACGGCAGTGGCGAAAGAGACGCGCGCTGTCTCGTTAGGCTTGAGGCGCACGCGCTGTCGCAGGCAGAAGACAGGATCAAGGACTGTCCCGACCGTATTTGATAGCGGGCGGTCTTCTATGATGGCTAAAGGAGCAGAGGTGTCGTGGCCTCGCCCTATGAATCTTCCGCGATCAGTCTCGTATTGCACGCCGCCGATGGTTTCGCCTTCGGTGATAACGGTGTGAATGCCCCACACAAGCTCGTCCCCTTCAGAACGCCTTCGGCGATGTGCCAGGAGTGCGTTCTCCGAAGGGATGAACTCAGTCTCTATGAAAAGATTGCTGAAGGCCGGATGCGCCGCGTCTGCGGCTGCGGGCGCGAGCACGACCTCCATGTAGCTGGTCAATTCAATCTCGCGCGTGCGCGACGATTGATTCGTCAGAGAGACGCGGCGCACTTCTGCGTTGTCTTCCGGCGAGACAATGATCTCGGTGTGCGCAAGTATTCCAGCGTCGTCTCGCCAGAACTCTGCCTTTTCTTCGGAGAAGCTGACGGCGTAGGAGCCTGGCTGGCGAAGGGTCGGCTGAAAGCCTGCCGACCAGACCGCGCCGCTTCTAACATCGCGCAGGTAGCAGAAGCTCCCCCAATGATCGCGCACTACGTCCTCGCGCCATCGCGTGACCGAAAGCCCTTCGCAAGTTGAGTATCCAGCGCCCGCAGTCGTAATCATCACGGAGTAGTTTCCGTTCGAGAGAAGCTGCACGCGCGGCGTCGGCAAATCAGCCGTGTCGAAGTTGCGCGTAACGGGAGCGATGATGCCGCGCACGACACGTCCCATCAAGACCTCTTCGGCGCGCGGGCGCGTGACTGGAACATTGATGGGGACGCGCTCTTGAAGCAGCAGCGCTGTGGCCTGCACCATAGGGTCCGCGTGAAAGCGCTTCTGCATACGCCCGCCGTTCAGGACGTTGTCGATTGAGACAAGGCTCATGCCCTGATGGTGCGTCATGAAGGCTTGAATGATGACGCGCTTCTGACCTTGCGGCACGCGCTCTGTCGTGTAATCAATCGCCTCGTAGAAGCCGTACCGCGCAAGCGCACCTTCGCGCGCCAGGCGGTCCAGATTATCTTTCGCGGCCATTGGCGCAATCATGCCTGCGAGCATGGTCGAGTAAGGCGAGACGACCAACTCCTGGCTCAAGCCACGTTTCAAGCCCAGACCCGGAACGCCGAAAGGCCCGTACTGATAATTCAAATGCAGGTCGCGCGCGTTGTAACCGGATTCGGATATTCCCCAGGGAACATTTCGCTCCTCGCCGTATTCAATCTGGCGCTCGACCACTGCGCGATAAGTTTCGCCCAGAAGTGTGTCTGGAAAATCGCGCATCACCAGAAGCGGCATAAGATATTCAAACATCGTTGCGGTCCAGGAAACCAACGCGCGGCGTCCGTCAACGGGTGTGAGTTGGCGACCCAATCTAAACCAGTGTTCCTGCGGAACGTCGCCTTTGGCGATTGCGATGAAGCTTGTGAGGCGCGCTTCTGAAGCGAGCAGGTCGTAGAAGGAGTTGTCCGCCCGGCTTTCCGTTACGTTGTAGCCTATGCGAAAGACCTTGCGCTCTTCGTCAAAGAGGAAACGAAAGTCCATCTCGCCCACAGTCTCGTCACACTGCGCGACGAGCGTTGTCATGCGCGAGAGAGCGTTTTGCGCGGCCTTCGATGATTCTTCGATTGTAGCTCTGAGAATGCTCAGGCCGTTTAAGACCGCGTCCCTTTCGGCGGCTTTCGGCGAGCAGCTTTCGACCAACACGCGCAAAGCTTCGAGTTCTTTCGTTGCGCTCTCCGACTCTTCAGGAATTTTGGACAGAGCGGGAACACGGTCGAGCGCCGCTACAAGTTTCTGCCAGCGCGCGGCGGCATCCACAGAGCAGCGATTGATGATAGGGGATAGATGGCTGATTGTGCTTCCAGCCCATGATGTAAGGGTGTTTAGATCGCGGCGGACGGCGCGCGTCTGGTGTTGCAGCGAGTTTATCCAGTAGCGCAGGTCTTCAAAACTCTTCTGGCCGTGCTCGTGCGAGAGCGCGCCAACTATGTCTTCCAATGTGGCGGCTCGCTCAGCCAGAGCGTCAAAGAGTTTGCCCCATGCGTCGAGAGTCCGGGGCATGTCTGCCGCGACGAGGCTTGTGCACGCCTCAATCTCTTTCCGCAGTTCCTTTAGAGTGACGACCTGCGTTCGCTGCTGCGCCGGGTCCAGGAGACCGGCTTCATACCGAAGCAGATCAATCGCGTCGCTCAGTCCCTTAATCAATCTCACGTCAAAGAGCGCGCTGTCTTCTATGTCGAGGCAGCCCTGCTTGACCGCAACCAGATGGCCTGCGAGGTTGCCGCTGTCAACCGTAGAGATGTACTGCGGCGTCAGGGCTTCGAGCGTGCGCGTATCGTACCAGTTGAAGAAGTGGCCGTGAAATTTTTGCAGCTTCTTGAGAGTCGTGAACGTCAGGCCGAGGCGTTCAACGAGTTCAAGCGTTCCGATGTAGCCGAAGTCATGCGCGGCAATAGTTGAAAGAAGTAGAAGCCCTATGTTCGTGGGCGACGTGCGATGTGCGACCACAGGCTTCGGGTCTTCCTGAAAATTATCGGGCGGCAGCCAGTTGTCTTCCTCTCCCGCAAAGGTCTCGAAAAAGCGCCACGTGCGCCGCGCCGCAAGCCGCGCACGTTGCGAATCCTTAGCCGAGAGCGTCTCGACTTCGACGGCCTTGTGGCGGCTGACCCAGTGCGCTATTAGTGGCGATAAAATCCAGGCCAGTAGAAAAATTGGCGCGAAAGCAAGGGCCTGCATCCGCAGCAGGAAGATGAGCGCAAGAGTTAGAAGAGAGATAACTTCGGCGGACCACATGAGGCGCAAGTATGCCTTGCGGTCGTGCTTGCTAGTCTTCTCGGCCTGCGCCGCAGTCACCCATTCGAGCAGTCGCTTGTGCGAAATAAGTTTTCGATAAACGGTGCGCGCAATGGCGTCAACCATCAGGTACGCCTGGTGCGGCAGGAATGTAATCGTGAGCGCGACCTGAAGTGTGTTCGTCCGCACGTCTCCCCACACGGACCAGAAGTGGCTTGTCCAGGGGACGCCGCGCGGGTGTATCAGAAGACTTGTTGTAACGTGCGCGTAAACGGGAAATGCAAGGATGAGCAGAGCAAACAACGTCCAGATGAGAGGCGAGCCGGGCAAGATAGTCCACGATGCAATGAGCCACAACACAAGCGCAGGTGCGGCAAGGCTTCGCCGCAGGTTATCAAAAATCTTCCAGCGCGCGATGAGAGGAAGCTGGTTTCGCACTCGTCGCCCTTCAGCATCGCGCACACGCGGCATAATCCAGCGCGCAATCTGCCAGTCGCCGCGCGTCCAGCGATGCTGTCGCTTGGCGTAAGTGTCGTAGTAGGCCGGATAGTCGTCCAAAAATTCTATGTCTGTGACAAGCGCTGCGCGTGCGTAAAGGCTCTCGAAGAGGTCGTGGCTGAGGAGTGAGTTATCGGGCACGCGATTACTCAAAGCCCGCTCGAAAGCATCCACATCGTAGAGACCTTTGCCCGTGTAGCTGCCCTCTGCAAATAGGTCCTGATAAACGTCCGAGACTGCTGTAGTGTAAGGATCAATTCCTGTGTTGCCGGAAAAGGTGCGCGCGAAAATGGAGCGCGCAGCGCTAGTCAAAGAGATGCTGACGCGAGGCTGAAGGATTGCGTAGCCTTCGGTCACGCGCCCTGAAGATTTATCTAAGCGCGGGCGGTTCAAAGGGTGCGTGATTGTGCCTACAATCTTGCGCGCAGCGTCGCGTGGAAGTTGAGTGTCGGAATCCAGCGTGATGACGAAGCTGACATCTGCAAGAGAGTTTTGATCTGCTGTCGAGACTATAAAACTAGTGTCGCGTGCGCCTCTGAGCAGACGATTGAATTCATGTAGTTTCCCGCGCTTGCGCTCCCAGCCGAGCCATTTCTCTTCCGAAGAGTTCCACTGACGGCGACGATGAAAGAGAAAGAATCGCGCTCCTTTCTCATCCGCGTATCGCGCATTCAATTCCTCTATGCCGTGAAGCGCAGCGTCCAGTATCGCCTCATCATCCGGCATCTCTTCATGGGGCGCGTCCGCGTAATCCCCCAACAACGCGAAAGAGAATTGCCTGTCTTGATTGGCTAGATAATGCACCTCAAGCTTTTCAAGAAGCTCGCGCACGGTCTCAACGCTCGTGAAAAGCGTAGGGATAACAATGAAGGTTCGCGCGTCGTCGGGCGCTCCCTTCGAGGTGTCCATGCGCGGCAGCACTCGCGGAGGGAACACGCGCGTTGCGTCCCAGTTCAAGATGCTCAGCGCCAAATCGCTCGCAGGGATAAGCACAAGGAGCGCGCAAGCTACTAACAGAAGCGGCGTCGCGCCGAAGCGATAGGCGTAGTAAACGAACGCAGTCACGATCATCGCCGTGAGAGCGGCAAGCGTGCCGAGGTAAACGAGCGTCGGGTGATGAAAGACTGCGCGAGTTATCTTCTCTTCAAGGCGCGGGCGGTAGGCGAACTCGTGTTCAAGCTCAATAACGCCGTCTTCAATCAGGTAGTAGCCGACATGCGCCCGGCGCTCGTCCTCCGAATTTTTTTCGTGAGATCGAGTCGCAAGCTCTACCGCACGGCGCGCAACTTCGAGTTCGTCCGTGCGCGTGCGCTTAGCAACGCGCTCGACGACGTGGCGATAACGGTCGCGCGAGCCAAACTCCATCTGCGCGTAAGCACCCGCAGGGTCTTCGCTGAGGATTGGATCAACGAGGCTAACGTCCTCGAAGAAGTCGCGCCAGTCCAGGGTTGAGAGCAGGCGCATACTCGTGATGATGTTGCCTACAGTGACCTGCGCAGTGGCCTGACGTTGATGCTCAAGGTGAACAAGCTGGTCTATGCTGCTGTCGCGCTCCCGAAGACCCTGTTCGATGCGGTCAAGCACGACCATCACAACAGGGTCTTGGTCGCGCAGACGCTGAACCAGGTGAACCACGAATGCGCGTCCTAATTGCCCGTGCCGCTTCCAACGATCAGCAATAACTGCAACAAGCTCTTCGGCTGGCCGCCCTGTCATGTTTAGCAACTTGTCTGCGAGCGCGTCCGCTTCTTCTCTCTCTTCGCGCGAAGCCACAACGCGCGAAGTCAGGCGACGCAGGTTTTCAACGAGAGCAAGTCGCAGGCTGATTGCCAAAGCCCAGACCTCGCCAATCGTGAGCGCAGCCTCTTTCTGATAAGCGCGAAGAAAGCGGCGCAGGACTTCACCATCAAGGCGACTATCGGTGTGAGCGACGATGGCGAGCGCAATGGCGTAGATGCGCGGGTATCCTTCAAGCTCGCCTTCCGAGAGTTTGGGCAGTTCGTAGTAATAACTTTTAGGCAGGTCTTCGCGGATTTCGCGCAGTTGCTCTTCTACTATGTGAAAGTTGTCAACGAGCCACTCGGCTGCGGGCGAGATGGTCCGCTCGTTCTTGATAGCGTCGGCGAGCGAGCGGTAGGCGGCAATCAGTTTTTGACCGTTCTCTTCAAGGCGCGAGAGAAGCAGGCGACCCCTTTCGTGTTCCGTAGTTACTTTGTGCTCAGCGGCGAGAGTTTGAGCGAACTGCTCAAGGCGTTCGATGCTGAACAACTCGGCACGAATCGGCTCTTCGTCCGCATTACGGGACGAGCGCCTGCCATTCCTGAAGAGCACAGAAAAAAAGTTTGCCATACACTGAAGAGCAAGGCGGCAAGGATGAAGGATGAAGGCGGAAATCACAAAGATGAAGGACTCTCGTTTACTTCATCCGTCCGCCTTCATCCTTCATCCTTGCTTTTCTCGGGGTCATATAATAATAGCACGAGGGGGCATTATCCGCCGCTCCCCGTAATGCGGTAGGCCATCAGGCGATTCTCTTTTGAAGTGAAGAGAAGGCCGGTCGTTTCGTCCGTGATAAAGCGCTCGTCAGGGTCGCTCAGGCGAAGACGAATGTCAGTACGCCCGTCGTGAATGTTGACGCCAGCAAGCCCGTTACCGATTCCTCTCAAATCTGTATAGAAATACATCCAGCGCCCGCGCAAACTCGCAAGCCTGTCACGATGCCAGAAGAAGCGCGAGAGCTTTTCAAACTGGTTCGCAGGATCAAGACGATCAAGCAGACGCTCGTCCACATCCTTTGACGATGGACGCGAGACGCGAGGCCGAATAGCGTTCACATTGTAGGAAGTTGACGAAACTCCGCGCAGACGTGAACTGATGCCGAAGGGCGTGAAGCGTTGAGCAACGTAATCGCGCGCCGAAGTTGTAGCAAGGCTCGTCAGGCTAGGCATTGAGAGGCGCGATGTAAGACCGGACCAGCGCAAAGAGGTTGCCACGCGAGCAAGCTGCACGCCGCGAAAGACGGTCGTCGCAGCGCCGCCGTAGCGGAAGTAGAGCGATGCTGCGCGTGCGGCAATCGCCGCGATGGTTTTAAGAAGCCCGCGACCGGGCGGAGTGTAACGCACGCGCCAGACATTCTCGCCGCTTGATGTATCAAACGATGCGACCTCATTTCTCCCGCCGACGACAGCTTCCCCGCGCTCGTTTATCAACACGAACGCGGCATCTTCTATCTTATGAGAAACTTTTGCGCGTCGCTTTCCCGAAGCCGTGTCAACAAGGATGAGATCGTCACGGTCAGCAATGACGAGCGTAGAAGCATCAGAGAGCGCAAGGTTCGTGATGCCTTTGTCTGCGCCCTTGTATCGCCACAGAACTTTTCCAGTCCGCGCATCAATCGCGCTCACGCCATAAGGACCACGCGCAACCGTCTCGCCGTCTTTCAGGTGCGTGAACTGCCCGCCCGTTCTGACGTAAAGAACATCGTTCGCTGTCAGAATCATCTCAGGCGTGAGTCCCAAATCCTTCGCCTCCCAAATTTCCTTGCCCGTATCGCGCGAGATTGCGCGCACGTGGCCGCGACCCGATGTGTAGATGACGCGCTCGTCGAAAACCGGATCGGCCTCAGTCAGAGCAAGTCCTTCTTCATTCACACGAAACTTTTCGCGCTGCCTCTCCTCGCCCGTTCGCGCGTCGAGCGATGCCACGCCCTCGTAGAACAGATAAAGCCTGCCGTCAAGAAAGAGCGGCGGGTGATAGTTATCGAGCGTGTACTCGGTCTTAGCATCCTTGTCATCGCTCCAACGCACGGGCATCATCTCAATCTCGCCCTCAATCTTGTAATCCCACAACTCATCGCCGGTGCGCAGATCGAAGACGTGAACTACCGCGCGCCGCTTGAAACCTTCGCGCGCCGTACCCTTCGCGTCCTTGATGAAGACTGCGGCCAGAAGATTCGCGTTCGTGTCAACGGCCATCTGCATTACGCTGCCCTGCACCTTATCGCTCTGCCACAGCGCATCGCCCGTGAAAAGGTCCACAGCTTCGACGAGCGCCTTGCTCCCCTTCTGCAAACTCAGGAGCAAAAGGTCCGTCCCCGGCACAGGCGCAACATCCGTCTCATCCAACTCGACCCCTTTGCGACGCCACAACACCTCGCCCGTCTCGCCGCCCACAGCGTATAGAGATTTCTCCGTCCCTATGACAAGTACGCCCAACTCCGTCATCTGGTAAAAGCGAACGCTCCCGTCAAACTTCGCGGACCACTCGGCATCAGCCGCTCGAGAGTTTATTGAGAAGAGAACGAGAAAAAGCAGGAGAGAGCGCCCGCACAAATTTTGAGCATTAGAGAAAAGCCGCGATGACATATAATTCAACCTTCTGAGATTCGCGTCTGAGAGCCACTTCGCATTTCGGGGAGATTGTAATGAGCAAGCGCAAAGATGATACAACGGAACACGACGAGCCGTCAGTCGAGGAACGCAAGCCGAAGCCGGGCAGCTACTATTACGATGATTCGACGGGCTATGAGATTTATGATCCTGAAAAGGATGATGAGGAAGAAGATGAAGAGCATTTGTAAGGGTTAAAGTTAAAAGCTCATTCCATATCGCTCCGAGAGTAGGGCTTTTATCCTGTCCTGTTTCATCCAAGCCAGGACACGCTCGTCATTGTTGGAGGTTAATAGCCAGAATGCGTTGTCGAGTTTGTTCATAGTGAAGACGGACGGATTCCATTCTATAAAGCTCAGCAACTTATCCTCGTTGGCCTTTTCAAACAACCGATTGAGATACGGAGTAATATCAGGCACGCATTGACCGAATGCGCAAATCCATTCGTCAAGGTCCGAACCTTTGCTTTCTGGGTTTTGAAGCAGCAAGTCAAACTTACAATTAATTAGCTCTAGAATTACAGCCCTTTCATCCTCCGGCCATTGTTCCCATTCAGCCATTCGCAGACTGCCGAACACAACCTCAGGGCAGGGGAAGAAGAACTCTTCATTGACGCTTAGCTGTAGAATGCGCGGAAGAAAATACTTGAAGTCGTCCAAGCTGCCTACGGTGAGGAAAACTTTCCCGGCATAACCAGCTAGTTCATCCGGCTCCAATTCCCTAAGCCAACCATTCAACAAAACCGCTTTCTCTTCATCAGACATGCAATGCTTGCAGGCCCGAAAGTCGGAGGGCTTTTCGTACTTTGAAAAAACCCGATAGAGATGTCGGATCAGTTGCTCCAAAGGATTTATCTCCCGTAGAGATTATACCTCTTTCCGCTTAGGCCTCTCATTCGCGCGCAGTACGCGCTTGCGTAGGCGAATCGTTTGCGGCGTGACTTCGACCAACTCATCGTCGGCTATGAATTCCAACGCCTGTTCGAGCGAGAGTTCTTTGACGGGAACGAGCCGCATGGCTTCGTCTGCTGTGGAGGCGCGCATGTTCGTCAGCTTCTTCTCCTTGATAGCGTTGACATCCAGGTCAACCGCGCGCGCGTTCTCGCCAATAATCATCCCTTCATAAACTTTCACGCCCGGAGTGCCGTGATTGACCATCTTCGTCATCTGACCTTTGCGACGCCCCATAGCTTCGGTGACGACGCCTATGAATTCGTCCGGGCAATCAACTACGACCTGCTCGATTGGCTCAAGAGTCTTGCCGTTATTTTTTCGCGTGACCACTTCAGGTTTTGAGACCATAAGCTCGTAGCCTTCGCGCCGCATCATCTCTATAAGGATTGCAAGCTGCAATTCGCCTCTGCCGGAAACTTTGAACTGGTCCGGCGAATCCGTCGCTTCGACGCGGATTGCGACGTTGCCGAGCGTCTCTTTATCAAGCCGCTCTTTAATCTGGCGCGACGTTACGAACCTTCCCTCGCGGCCAGCGAAGGGCGAGTTGTTGACGCCGAAGATCATTGAGATGGTCGGCTCGTCAACGGCAATGGTCGGCAAGGCTTGTGGGTTGTCCGCGCTCGTAATGGTATCGCCAATCTCTATGTTCTCTATCCCGGCGAGCGCCACGATGTCGCCGACACGGGCGCGCTCAACCGATTCGCGCTTCAATCCCTCGAAGGCGTAAAGCTGTGAGATGCGCGTCTTCTCAATCGTGCGGTCGTGCTTGACGATTGCGACAGTGTCGCCAACGGCAATCTCGCCTGAGAAGATGCGACCGATTGCGAGTCGCCCGACGTAATCGCTGTAATCAAGGTTCGCAACGAGAAGTTGCAGAGAGTCTTCGCGCAGGGCGCGCGGCGCAGGGATAGTCTCAACAATCTGATCGAAGAGCGGGCGCAAGTTTTTTGATTCGTCTATGAGATTCTTCTTCGCAACACCGTCGCGCGATACGGCGTAAAGAATTGGAAACTCTATCTGCTCTTCATCAGCGTCGAGGTCAAGGAACAACTCGTAGATTTCATCAACGACCTCTGCGGGTCTTGCGTCCTGACGATCAATCTTGTTTACAACTGCGATGGTTGGAAGGCGCGCTTCCAGAGCTTTGCGTAAGACGAAGCGAGTCTGAGGCAGGCAACCTTCTGCTGCGTCAACCAGCAGCATCACGCCGTCCACCATCTTCAAGACGCGCTCGACCTCGCCGCCGAAATCCGCGTGACCCGGCGTGTCAACGATATTTATCTTCACGTCGCCGTAGCGCACGGCTGTGTTCTTCGCCATGATAGTGATGCCGCGCTCGCGCTCCAAATCCATAGAATCCATCACGCGCTCGCGGACCTGCTCGTTCTCGCGGAACGTTCCAGATTGTCTGAGCATCGCGTCAACGAGTGTGGTCTTGCCGTGGTCAACGTGAGCGATGATTGCAATGTTGCGTATCTCTTTTCTCTCTTCTGTCATGATTCCTCTATACAGTTTAGTATCACAAATAATTTTGCTCGTAACGAAACTGAATATCTTAACATGCGCGAGCGGATTGAGCACACGGGTGGAAGAAACAAAGACAGAGATTCGCGCGAAGGCGCAAAGAGAAAACTTAGGCGCGAAGGATGATTCAGCTTTGCGAGTTTCGGCTTCTCTCTTTGCGCCATCGCGTGAAATGTTTTTATTCAGTGATTGAACGCGCTCGTCTGGCGGAGCGCTTCATAGAGCACGATGGCGACGGCTGTGGCTAGATTGAGGCTTCTGACTTTAGGGTTGAGCATGGGGATGGTTATGCATCTATCCCAATTCGCGCTCAGTAATTCTTCCGGCAAGCCGCGCGTCTCACGGCCGAAGATGAGGCAATCATTCGATTGAAAGCTCCAATCTGTGTAAGCTCTCTCAGCCTTAGTCGTTAGATAGATGAATCTGGTATTTAGCAATGCGGCTTTGAGAGCTTCCAGATCACGGTGCCGATGAAGCTCAACCTCCGGCCAGTAATCCAATCCAGCGCGGCGCACGGCTCGGTCATCCAGCCGAAAACCCGTTGCGCCGACTATGTGCAAAGGCACACGCGTGGCAGCGCATAAACGAGCAATATTGCCCGTATTTGGCGGTATTTCCGGCTCGACAAGCGCAACCTGAAGCATAAAAAAGTAATGAGTAATAAGTAATGAGTGATGAGTAGGAACGAGCTTTCACTCATCACTCATTACTTCCTTTCGTAGTCGTCTTCCAATCTCACAATATCATCTTCGCCGAGATAGTCGCCGAGTTGAACTTCGATGAGAGCGAGCGGTTGGTCGGAGGAATTGCCCAGGCGATGATTGGTCTCAGGTGGGATGTGTATGTACTCGCCTTCTTTAAGCTGTAGCTCGTGGTCACCGCAAACGACATCCGCCGTGCCGGAGACTACGACCCAGTGTTCGCCGCGCCGCGAGTGTCGCTGAAGAGATAGTCGCGCGCCCGGTTTAACTTCGAGTCGTTTGACTTTATAGCTGTCGCTCTCTTCCAGAACTTCGTAACGCCCCCAAGGTCTCTCATCGGTTTCGCCTCGCACAGCTTATGCCTACCTCCCGAATCCAATCTCAATTGAGTACATGAAAATCAATCTCGTTACTCATTAACCTTGAGCTTAACGAAGAGTGGGTTTGCGAAGCAAGGAAAAGAAAGGAACGGCGAGCTTACCTTGAAGCATTCGCCGTTCCTTTGTGTTGTGTGCGCCTATGGAAGGTTGATGTTGCTTGTTGTTGGGTTGAACTACTATCTACCCTTCTTGCCGGACTTCTTGCCGCCCGACTTCTTGCCGCCGCCGCCGCCTTTCTTGCCGCCGCCGCCGGACTTCTTTCCACCCTTTGATCCGCCTTTACCACCTTTTTTAGTTGCCATAGGTTGTTGCTGCTCCTTTTCAGTTGATGTTGTTTCCACAAGATACTGTATCAAGTTTCCTCTTGTGGCCTAGAGTAAGCGGCGCACAACATGTTGGTATATAAACTTAAAGTGAGTAGATGTCAATAACTTTTAACTGCGAATTGAAAAAATTTTTTCAGTGATGTGAAGCGATCACCTTCAATCAACACGCATTCAACTCAGACTCACTTCATCGTTGATGAAGAATTTAACGTTACGAAGGAGCGCAGACGCTCTTTGCGTCACAAGAAATCATTGATGCTAAGTTCTATTTTCAACTTGAGTGATTAAAGCTGGAGTGATGAATCTCTTATCTGAAGTAAGGAGTGAAAATCCATTTATCGTGTCGGTCAATACCGTAATAGGTGATGATGGAGTTGCGGCGACTGCGACTGGCGACTCCGATGAACTGACCGGGCGAGTTTGCAGATGTGTCTTCGCCGCCCGGTGATTCTTCAGTTGACCCTATGTCAAGAACGTTGGCTAGTTGCGGCGGCTGACCCGCTGAACTGATAAATGAAGTATCGGTCGTATTCACAGGTCTTCCGGCATAAGCTATAACTGCACGCTCGAAATCTATGAAGGCAGGGTCTGTTTTTTTAATCAATCTCCACTCGCCTGTGCTTGAAAGCGGATCGCGCGCGGCGACAGGTCTGAGCACTTGAATTCTTTTAGCTCCTCTTGTTGGCGCTCCCTCAAGAAGATCATCAATAGAGGTCGGCAATTGGTGGTTTGGACTCAACCTCACATAAAGTCGTATGGCTTCTGCGACCTGCTCGCCGCGCCATATCGCTTCCTCTTCGAGCGTGCGTTGCGTTTGCTGCTGAATGCTCGGCGCGGCGGCCACGAGCAGAAGCGCCATGATTGACATTACGGCCAGGAGCGCTATGAGTGTATAGCCCCGCTCGCCCCGCCGTAATGACGCATCGGGTTGAATAAACGAATCAGAGTTGGCGAATTTCCTGCGACGCATGACTTTCACAGTTATGGCTCATTATCTTCCGTTGTAGGCGGCGTGTAGCGCGGCTGACCGGGTATGATTGGATTCGTGTTTCCTCCACCGGCGAACTGGAGCGTGTGCTTGATCTTGAGGCTAGTGTCCGTCAGCACGACCTCGCGCGGGGATATGCTCGTGACGCGGAAGCGGTCACCCACGAGGCCGCCGCGCTGAACTGTTAAAAGCTCGTTACCGTTCTTCTCTTTCAAGATTGCCTGATCGTTTGCGCCCTTCCTTATCTGGACGCCTATGAAGGTGTAGTTCGGTACGGGCGCGGGCATCACGTTCAGCGTCGCAGTGTTTGAGAAGAGTTTGCCGTCGCGCGACTGAATTTTAATTGCTCGCGCGCCCTCGAAAGAGATTATCTGCGCAGGAACTTTCGCTGAAAGTTGCTGCGGGCTGACGAAGCGCGTCTGAAGTTCCGCACCTCCGATGAAGATGCGCGTGTCGGGCGTAAACTTGTCGCCCGTCACGTCCAGGTTAAAGTCGCCCGTGTGAGCATAGACATTCACAGGCGAGATTGAAGACAGAATAACATTAGGCTGCGGTGGCGGCGGCGTTGGAATCGGCGTCGGTGGCGGCGGCGGCGTTGGCGTCGGTGGCACATAGTAAGCAAAGATGTTGCGTCCGGCTTCAGGCGCAGCGGGTGGAGCGCCGGGCCAGACAACCTGAGTCAACATTTCTGAGTTGTCAGGCGGGTCACCAGGCTTTGGAATATTGTTTGGCGGCGTAGGAGAGGGTCGCACGCTTGAGGTATTAGAGTTTTTGTTCCCGTTTATATTTTTGTTTGAGGAGGACGACGAGCCGAAGAGCATGTAAGCGAGAGAGATGATGGCAATCGAGCCTAGCACGATTGCTACGATCATCTTCTTACGCTCTGCCGGATTTTTGGCTTCAACTAACGCCATTATATTACACCTTTCATCGAGCCTGATTCTGAGGAGGAGGAGGAGGCTGTATCGCTTCGCTGCTGCCTTCACGCCGATAGTACGCGGCCATATTAACTTTAAGACTGACGAGCGCAGAACGCTGTTGCTGCGGCGGCGCGGCTTGCCCTTTGGGAGTAGCAGGAGCGGCAAGAGGAGCAGCAGCAGAAGCGGCTGCGAGCGCATCTGCATCGGCAGCCCTTTCAAGCTCTACTTCATTGATAATGATGAATTGACTGCTCGCTTCGATGTCTCTGAGGAAATGGCGTAGGTTCGCGTACTGCCCTTCGACAGTCACGGTAACGGTGATGCCCGGATAGAGGCTCTGCCATTTCGTGTTGCCAATCTTCGGACCTTGATTCTGATTCTCGCCTTTCGCTTCCAGATACGTGTAGGCTGGACCGGAAGTGTTGCGCAAGTTGTTGCTGCGAATCAATTGAATCAAAGTGTTGTAGAGAGTGACGCGCCCTTCATCGCGCCCGGTCAGCCGTTCGTCAAATTGTTCCAGACTCTGGCTTATGTTGTTGACGTTCTCCTGAACGTTGCCTTTAACATCCACATCCTTCTGCAAGGTGCTAAGCCTCTGCTGCAATCTGGCGCGCTCAAGCTGCGCTGTGGCAAGACGCGATTGCGCGGGGCTGTAGAAATATAGATAAGCGAAGACAACTGCGAGCAGCATAAGAGCGCTTGCGGCGAGTCCGACGAGTTCTGGCACGCCAATGATGCTCCGCTTGCGCGACTGACGCAGGCGATCCACGCGAACGCGAATCTTCTCGCGCCCGCGTTGTGCCGTCTTTTCTCTAATCTGTTCGTCGCTCATCGCGTCTTAAGGCTTGCGGCCTGCAATGTATTCGCAGTCGCCACGTTGTTCTCGCCCGTCTCGCTACGGCTCGCGCCCGTGCGCGGCAAATAATTCACTTCAATAGTTGATTCAGTGTTCGTCTCGTTTCGCTCGGTCTTCAGATTCTGTTCGACAAGCTCTGCGCTAAAGACGCCCGCGCGGTCCATCTGGCCTATCATCTCCGTGGCATCGGCTGGATTCTTGCTGACGACGACCATCTCAAGCGTCGCAATGGTCCGGCCATTCTGCACGCCTACGTTGCGAACGCTTATGCGCTTGATGCGAACGCTCGCGGGCAATGCAGATTCAAGGTCCGAGAACAATCGCGCCCACGAGAATCGCTTGCGGTCCACGAGAACGTGAGCAGCCTGCAAGGTTTGACGCTGCTCAGGCGTCAGAGCCTGCTTGATCTCTTCAGCGCGATGCTCAAGATCGCTTATCTGATGCCGCTCCGTGTCAACATCGCGCTCAACGTCTGCGGCCTTGCGGTTCGTCTCTCTGCTGCTGCTTATAAGATAAAGTAGCGCGAGCAGAGAAGCGACCGCTATGACGCCCGCGATTGTCCAGGGCAGAGCGCGATTGCGAAAAGGCTGGCTGGCTAGATTAAGGCTTGCGCTCACTTCTTAAAATATTACCGTCCCACTCTCTTTCTATGATGGAGAAGAACACTCAACTCCAACTTTGAAAGCATACCGCGTGCGCTTCTCAAGGCGCAACCGCGCTCCCTTTGAGCAGCCCGCTTCAAGCTTCTGCCTGCCGATTGAGTTACACGCTCCTGATGGAAATGAGTTGCGGGAAATTAAGTCAGATATTAGCCCGCGCAAGCGGGCGAAGAGAATAAAGCCCAGCGTGAAGCCGTAGGCGAACGCTGGGTAGATGATTATAAATGATAGTTGAGCTATCGAAGATAGCGACAGACGTTTGACTCAATAGCATCTGTCGCCCGCTAACGCGGGCTTGGTTATCTTTATTGCTACGCTAACCCAGCGTTCCGCTATCGCTTCACACTGGGCTATATTCTGCTGCCGTCTTCGACGGCTTCGTACCTCTTAATTCATTCCTGTCTTGAAGGAAGCTGTGTCTGATCTTCGTCTTCTGCGGGCGTGTGGCTGTAGGCGCAGACGCGGTTGCGGCCTCCGCGCTTTGCGCGATAGAGAGCCGTGTCTGCGAGTTCAACCAACTCGATAGGGTCTTGCGCGTCGTCTGGAAATGCAGAGACGCCTATGCTGATAGTGATGCGAAGCGTGCGATCTTCAAGCTCGGCAGAGCCGTGTCGCTTTGCTGCGAAGAGATGTTCTTCCACGCCTGCGCGCACTCGCTCGGCTGCAACGACGCCCTGCGCGTATTGCGCGTCCAGAAGAAAGGCCGCAAACTCTTCGCCGCCGAAGCGCGCAGCCACGTCGCCCGCGCGTAGAGAGCGCATGATGACGCCGCCCACTTCTTCCAGAGTTTGATTGCCTACAAGATGGCCGTAGTTGTCGTTGACCTGCTTGAAATGATCCAGGTCCATCATCAGAACGCAGAAGGGGCGTGATTCGGCTTCCGCACGCGCGGCCTCGCGCCTGAGTTCGGAGAAGAAGGATTTACTCGTCAATAGTCCGGTCAACTCATCGTGAACGAGCAGACGATGAATGTGACGTTGAAACTCGCGGTCAATCTCGTCGAGCATGTCGAAGCGTAAGAGATGCTCGCCTATGACAATCTTGTCGCCGTCCTGAAGGAGCACGTCTGTGATGAGTTGGCCGTTGACGATTGTGCCGTTCGTAGAGCCTAAGTCTGTGATGCGGTAGCGTGCAAAGCCGGTCGAGTCGTCGCGCTCTGTTGTGATACGCGCGTGCAGGCGCGAGGCGCGTGCGTCGTTGACGCGAACGTCAGCTTCGAGCGCTCGCCCCAGGATTACTTCATCGCGTTCGAGCGGGATGGGGACGGCCAGCAACTCTCCGCTCAGGAAGACTAGCGCAGGCCGACGGTCTCGGTCACGTCCGGGAATCTTCAGAGTCTCTTTATCGAAGTTCTCGCTCAATTCTGATTCCGCAGTTGAAGCCGAATGATGATAAAAGCTCGCGCGAACATCTTATAACAGATTGCAGAACAAGATAAGGTTAAAGCTTGCCCCCGCTTGTCGAGTTCGCCCGCTTACTTCTATAATTGTCGTACTTATTGTAATCGTGCACAGATGAAGTAAGTGATAAGTGGCGGGAATCTTTGCGGCTTCTCTGTCTTCATCGAGTGATAGAATGGTTTTGAGGAGAGTTGATTTTGAAAGAAGAGGGAAACACGGCGACTTGTCATTGGTCCGAGCGAGAGCTTTCGGTTGAGCGCGTTGCCGAAGCGCGTCTTCCGACCGAAGTGGGAGAGTTCAGGATCGCAGGCTATCGTTCACGGATGAGCGACGAAGAGTTCGTGGTGCTTTATAAAGGTGAGTTGCGTCCTGAAATTCCAACGCTCGTTCGCATACACTCGCAGTGCTTGACGGGCGATGTGTTCGGCTCTACGAAATGCGACTGCGGGCGTCAACTGCATCAAGCGATGGAGATGATTGAGCGCGAGAGGCGCGGCGCAATTGTCTATCAGCATCAAGAGGGGCGCGGCATTGGCATACTGAATAAGATTCGCGCCTACGCGCTTCAGGACGAGGGCGCTGACACGGTTGAAGCAAACGAGCGTCTGGGTCTGGGCGTTGACCTGCGCGAGTATCGCCAGTGCGCCGAGGTGCTTTTCGATCTGGGGCTGTGCCAGGTAAAAGTTATGTCGAATAATCCTTTGAAGCTAAAGGCTCTGGAAGAGGCGGGGCTACAGATTGTCGAGCGCGTGGCGATAGAGGTTGAGACGCCCAAGTGCGCTGAGCAATATCTGCGGACGAAGAAAGAGAAGATGGGACATCTTCTGGAATTCAATGTCTAACCGCGCTGGAATAGAAGCGAGCGGCGAGGCGAGTCATTATGTAGATGACTCGCCTCGCCGTTTGATTCTTCTCGCATCTTATTTCTTGCTGCGCAGTTCGCTGATGGCGGCCTTTATCTTATCTGCATCGGGCGCTTTGGGTGATAGCTTCAGATAAGTCTCAAGCTCATCGGCACCGCGTTTATAATCCCTATTTCCAGCATAGATGCCGCCGAGGTATTTGTGCGCTAAAGCAACTTCAGGACGATTGGAAGCGACTGCTGCCTCCAACTCCTTCTGCGCCTCATTATATTTAGCCATGTCGTACTGCTTTGTTTTTTCATCACGGCTTAAAGTGAGTAAAGTGATGCCCAAGTACATGTGTGCAGTCGGCATGGCACTATTTTTCTGAAGCACCTGACGAAACTGTGTTTCGGCTTCATCAAATTTCTTCATATTCATGAGTGCGATGCCATAGCTGAGGCGTGTATTGGCATCATCAGGCGTAATCTTTAGCGCAGCCCCTAATGATTCAGCGGCTTTGTCCGCCTTGCCGAGCTTCAGATACTGCGCGCCCAATTCACTCAGAGCCTGCGGAAATTGTGGGTAAAGAGCCACTGCACTATCTAGTTGTTCGATGGCTTTTTTGCTGTCGCCCTTTGACGCCGATTCCATTCCTTTGGTGTAAAGGTCGCGCGCCTCTTTGGGGATTTTGCCGAAGGCGTCGGCGGTGCCCTTTAATTTGAGGCTGATGGCGATATTCATATTGCGTCCGCCAACGCTCGCCTCTCTGTCTATTGAGACAGCTTCGACCGCCGTGTCGAATTCTTTGCCGCCATCAACAGTAATCGTGAAATGGCCTGCCGGTAAGCGATTGAATTGAAAAGTGCCGTCCTCATCAGTGAGGACAGTTTGGTCCATCATATCCAAGCTCGTCAGTTTGACTTTGACGCGTTTTCCCTCTTTCGGCTCTACCGGGAAATAGATACGTCCTTTGATGACGTTGATACCACCTTCCGATTCTGGAAGGCCGCGTGTGCTGCCAACACCGCCTTGCGCAAAAGCTGTGACGCAGGAACTGAAAAGCAGAAAGGCAGCAAGTAGAACGACAAGATGGTAATGCTGCAAAGGGGATGTATGATTAAGTGTGATAGACATTGAAAAGCTCCTTATTCAGAGGTTTGGGTTTTCATCGGGTGACGACCGCGAGACTGCTGAATCTTTATTTATAGATGAAGATGCGCCTATCCTGCAAGGAATCAGAACTTATGTGACTCTATTTTTTGGTGCGAAGTTCTTTGATTAGCTCACGAATTTTCTCGGCATCCTGAACTTTGGGGGAGAGTTTCAGATAAGCTTCAAACTCATCGGCGGCGCGTTGATACTCTTTATTTCCCCAGTAAATTCCGCCCAGATAGCGGTGCGCCATCGCCACTTCATTTTTACCCAGACTGATGGCGCGTTCCAACTCTCGCTGTGCTTCCGCATATCTAGCGGCGTCGAACCGCTTGGTCTTCGTATCTTTGCTGAGATGAAGGAGAGCCAGGCCCAGATACATGTGTGCCGTCGAGGAAGAGTCATTCTTCTTTAGTGCCAGGCGCAACTGAGTTTCTGATTCTGCTATCTCCTTTTTTTCCAGCAGCGCGATCCCGTAATTGAGACGCGGCACAAATTCGTCCGGCTTGATTCTCAGAGAAGAACTGAGCGGTTCAATAGCTTTGTCTGGTTGACCGAGCTTCAAATACAGCACGCCCATTTCGTTGAGTGCCAGAGCGAATTCTGGATAATAGCTGACCGAAGCCTTCAACTGCTCAATGGCTTTTACGCTATTCCCTGCTCGCGCCGATTCAAGCGCCTGCTGGTAAAGATCAACCGCTTGTTTGGGCACATTAGCCAAAGCCGCGTTGAGCACTCCGGGCGTCGTATCCGCGTTGTTACCGGGTTTTAGTTGCAGATTGATGATGACGTTAAAATTGCGCGCGACATCTGCGCGCGCAATATCAGCACTGGAGAGCGAGCGACTTCTCACCGCGCCTTCTATATAAATTGATTCCCTGGCTACCTCATAATCTTTACCAGCATCCACTGTCAGCGTGTAAGAGCCGGGCGAGAGAGAATTGAAAGTGAAGCTGCCGTTGAGGTCAGCAATGACAGAAAGGGATTCGGAGCTTGAGCTATCAAGAGTCACTTTGACGGCGGTCGCATCTGAACGGCGTCCCGAAGGGAAATAGATGCGCCCCTGAATCGTATGCTTTCCGCCTGTGCCAGTATTGTCTATGCCGCCTTGTGCATAAATCGAGATTAAGGAAAACAGGAATAGTAGGACTACTGATATGGTTTGAAGAGAGCAGCGACGCACGCGATGGGTGCTGGCCCGACCTGAAGAGAAAAACATTTCAGCCAACTCCTTTCTCAAACGGCCAAAAGGTCGAGATTCATATTTAAGGATGAGCGCCGGATCGGATGGATAGAATAGCACAACGAAAAGAAGAGGGAGAAGCACTTTGGGCGCTCCTCCCTGCCAAACTTTTCACATGCCTGTGCGTGTGAAGCACAGGCATGTGAAAGCAACCAGTTTAGAACTGGAGCTTGACGCCCAAACGCAGCGATGACGGGAACTGGAAGATCGTTCCGGCACCGTAGGTCGGGTTTAAGAACGGCGGAACGCCCGAGATGCCGCTGTTGAGTTGGAATGACTCATCCAGACGAATCGCGCGCTGGTTATTGGTAACGTTGAACCAATCCAACTGGAGGCGCAACTGCTTGTTCTCTCCGATCTGAATCGGATAGTAAGCGTTCATGTCTAGATTCCAGGTGAACGGCGTGCGATTGGTACCGATGCTGTCAACCACGTTCGGGAAGCCTGTTGGCGCTGTGACAGCCACCGTCGGAACAATAGCCGTACCGCGCGGCAAGCCGAATCCTTCGTTGTTGCCGTAGATCGGATGCGGAATCAGTTGGTTGAACGGAATACCGCTTTGCGCACGGAATGAACCACCGATCAGAAGTTTAAACGGCGTGCGATAGCTGCCGTCAAATTTGAACTGATGCGGACGATCATTCGGTAAGCGTCCGTAGGTGTTATTCAACAAGCTGACGAGATCGAACAACGAGGTGATGTTCGGGTCAGCCTGACCGTTGTCATTTCGGAACAAGCCTTCGTAGTTACCTGTCAGGCTAGAGAACACGTAAGAAGCGATGAACTGGTAATTATTCGTAAACCGCTTCGTAGCTGTAATCTCAAGCGCACGATAGTAACGACGAGCGCGACCGAAGCACGCGCCAGCGCCACCACCAACGTGATTACCCGCCGCATCAAAAATAGGCGGCTCACAGGAGATGCGGTTTGTTATGCTCTCGCCTGGATTGAATAGGAAGTAGTTCTGACCATCGTCGAATGATCCATCTTCAATGACCGTGCCCTGAGCGCGATAGATACCGCGAACGCCAAGTGCCAGGTCTTTGACGACTTCATACTCGAAACCGGCAGTCGCTTCGTTAACGGTCTGCGGCTTCAGATCAGGATCAATCGGCGTATGGGTCCCACCCAGATTGCCGAGGAAGGCTGTTACCGTTGAACCGGCAGCAGCATTCAACTGGCTAACGTTCAAGTTAATGTCGGTCTGAGTCGTATCACTGCCTGCGCGAACGTTGAGATCGAGCGGAAGTGGAGTTTCAAGGAAACGAGCATAGTTGATGAACACCTTGCCCTTGCCCTGTCCTGTGAAATCCCAGATCAGGCCGAGACGCGGCTGGAGGTTATCAAGGAAGTGGTTTAGCTTCAGGTAGGTCACACCGCCAGCGCCATAGGATTGCTGGTAGTCCCAGCGCAGACCGCCGTTAAGCTGGAGGTTTTTCATCACCTTATAGTCGTCCTGAATGTAGAAGCTCTCGACGTTCGAGCTAGTGTCACCCGCAGTAGTTTGGAGACGGAAGTCACGAACGCGCGTGCTGGAACGAATCAGGAATGGGTTTGTGCTCACTTGCGTAAGAGTGAGCGCTGAATTAGTGACCACGGAAGTCGGCCCGCCGAGGTTAACGCCAGCAGTAAGCAGTGCTTGAATGCGGGAAGTTCCCGTCGAATTCGGACACTGAATTTGCGTGCCCACGATCGTGCAAACAGCGAAGTTGTTGGTGATGCGTTCAGCTATCACCGAAGTGCTGGGAGTTCCAAGCGCAGCATTTCCAGGGAACGTAATAGGCACGCCGGTCGAAATAGTATTGATTGAGTAGATGTTCTTATTCCACTCAAAACCATACTTAATGGTCTGTTTCCCCCAGAGATTCTGGAATCTGGCCGAGAATTCCCTGCGGTCGCGGTTCTGAGTCGAGAAGAGACCGAAGCCTGGACCACGCGTAAAACCACGTGCCAACGTGCCGCCATTACCGTTAACGAAATCGCCCGTGCCAGTGCTGGAAGCGACGGTCACAGCAGTCGAGGTCGGAGTCAAAACCGTGCCGTTAGCAGCGACCACCGCGAAGGCGTCGGTAATTAGAGGAGCCGTTAGAGCCGAATCCGGAATAGTGTTTGCCCTCTGGAAGTGTAAACCAAATGCAAACTCACCAATCCAGGTCGACTTGATCGTCGAGTTCAAACGCGCGGTGTAGTTATGGCCGCCCGTCTCAATCGTGCCGTTATAGGCGGTGATGTCATTACCGAAGCCGGATTGGCCGAAGAGGAAGCCCTTCTGCTTCGTAAAATCTCCGAAGGTAGAGAAGGTCAGCGTGTTTCTCTGATTGATCCCGTAGGTTATCTTGCCTGAATAGAACGGCGTTGTGATCTTATTGTTGACAGGCGCATGGAAGGTCTGCGTCAAGAAGTAGTTCTTGCGCTGTTGCGGATTGAATGCGCCGAAGAACCAGAGCTTGTCCTTCTTGATCGGGCCGCCGATGTCGAAGCCCGCGTCAATCTCTGAAAAGCCGTTGGGCGCAGAGCCAGTGAACGGGAACTGCTTCGTTGGACGCACCAGTCCTTTGGTCGTAAAGTAGGCGAAAGCGTCGCCGCTCACTTTATTGCCACCGCTCTTCGTGATGACGTTAAAGATACCGCCCGTCGCCTTGCCGTACTCAGCGCCGTAAGCGCCCGTCTTGATTTCGACTTCCTGCACAAACTCGAACGGAAGATTCGCGCCACTGCCGCCAAAAGCCGGGTCGGTGGTGTTCACGCCATCGAGGATGTAGTTATTCTCGGGACCGGATGAGCCACCGACAGATGGATCGCGGTCTCGGCCTGAAGCATCGCGCAGACCTGAACGAGAGACCGTCGGTGCAATCGAGTAGAGACCCTGAACTGTGCGCTGTGTCGGGAAGTTCGAGAACTGCTCGTTTGAGACGTTCGATCCCGTCGTGTTGGCGCTGACATCAACCGCTGCGCCAGCAGTGTCTGTAATCGTCACCGTACCACCGACATTGCCGATATTCACCTGAATGTCGGCTGTGCTGGTTTTGGAGAGATTGACTTCAACGTTTTCTTTCTTGGTCTCAGCGAAGCCTTTTACGGCTCCGACTGAGACTGTGTATCTCCCCGGAGGAAGATTCAAAACTTCGTAATACCCCTGGTCATTCGTTTGAGTTGTCTGGGCACGAATCAAATTCGTGCCAGATACGGTGACAGTAGCATTTGGCACAGCGCCGCCCTGCGGGTCTGTGACCGTGCCTTCAATTGAACCCGTCGTTACTGTCTGAGCCATTGCGCTGAAGGTAAAGAGCGCCAGGCACAGTGCCAACAACGACATGGTAAATATTCGCATTTTCATGCTTACTATTCCTTTCTTGTTGTCCATGTCTTTATGCTAAACATGCCGCTTCACTTCCGAGTGCCGAAAAGTCTTTCCAGCGCGAGGGAACTCTGTTCGGCCCTCAGAGGGCTAAGCAACATGAGTTAATTGTTACTGTAGGAATTGCTTGATTCCACATCGTCCATGAAATTTGCAACTCTTATGCCCCATAACCACAAAGAGGTTAATACCTAGACTCTTCTTATACTTAGCTCCGAAACAGGAGGTCTAAAAAGGGCTTTTGAAATCCAAAAAAATGGT
>QHXM01000247.1 GCA_003222945.1 Acidobacteriota bacterium | reverse complement strand
CAAACCGCGTTCGCGTGCGCGACTGGCTTTCGGAGTTTGATGGATTTGAGAGATGATCTGGAACTTTTGTTAATTGAGATGCGTGTAAAATCTGGCTTCTCCCCCGCTATGGTTTTGCCTAACTTTGTGTAAAGGGGAATTCAACGCTTGAAACGTCTGCTGATAACGCTCGCCGCTTCATTGATGACGCTCGCGCTCTCGTCATCGCTCGCGGCACAACAGAAAGATGAAGTAACAACAATCCCCTTCTCGAAAACTCCGTACCAGGTGGGCGAACATTTAACCTATCACGTTTCGTTCTCAAGCTTCGTTGACGCGGCGCACGTCGAGTTGCTTGTTGCGGAGCGCGGGACGTTCTTTACGCGAGACGGATTTCAACTTCGCGCGCGCGTTGAAACCACAGGCGTTGTCAATGCCGCGCTCTATTCAATCAACAACGACTACATATCTTACATAGACCCGCAGACAGGAATTCCCTATCGAACGCAGCAAGTGATACGCGAAGCAGGGCGCACGTCCGATACGTCCAGCGAGTACAATCAGCCCGTAGGCACTGCCGCGATTCCGCCGAAATTAAGGTTGGGAGAGTTTCCGGGAACTTACGATCTGGTCTCCGCGCTCTATCGCCTCCGTGCGCTTCCTCTGGTGGACGGAGCGAAATACTACTTCAACGTTCGCAGCGACCTTGACCAGTATGGCGCTGAACTGAGAGTGACAGGCCGAGAGTTGATAAAGACAAACGTTGGCTCGTTCAATACAATCGCCACGGAGGTTCGTGTCCCCAATAACTCCGAAGCGAACAGCTATCGCATACACATCTATTTTAGCGACGACGAGCGACACGTGCCCGTTCTTATCACAGCACACCAACGCTCCGGCGACATTCGCGCCGAACTGGCTGGAACGGAATTCATCACTCCCCCTCAGACGCCTACTCCAACGCCAACGCCGACGCCAACTGTGACCGCCACGCCTGTCAAAACTCCCACAGGACCACCGAAAGCAGGCGAACAGCCGTTTCCGCCCGAACTTCCTTTTAAGGCTGGAGAGCAACTGAACTTCACAGTCTTTCTAGCCAACTCGCCGCAGTCCGTCGCAACCGCTTCCTTTCAAGTTCGTCCGCGCGCAAAATATTTCAACCGCGACGGCATCCTGCTTACGGTCAAGGCTCAGACGCTCGCATCGCTCTCGCGCCTCTTCTTCGCAAACGATCAGATCAACTCTTACGTTGATCCGAACACGCTTCTTCCCTTCCGAACTGAACTGAACCTGATTGAAGGGAAGCGACGCACGCAACAGACGCTTACCATCGATCAGGATCGCGGAAACGCCGCCACAGACAAAGGCGCTAATATAGAGATTCCCGTCGGCACGCATGATTACGTCTCAGTGCTCTACGCGCTGCGCCTCTTTAATCTCACGCCGTCGAACAATTCTTCAACTTCAAGGCAGAATGCTGTCACCATTCTTGTGAACAACCGACCGCTCACGCTCAAGATCACTTCGTTAAAGCGCGAGACCATACAACTCGGCACTCAACGGGTCGCAGCTATTCAGCTTTCATTAACGACCGATGACCCGCAGCCTGACAAATACGGTCTTAGACTCTGGGTCAGCGACGACAGCCGACACTTACCGCTGCGCGTCACAGCCATCACACAACTCGGTCCGGTGCGCGCAGACCTTGCGATAATTCCAACCAATCAACAGTAAATTGGCTGAATTCCTTAAGATTTCCGCCAAAAAATCTGAAATTGAAATTTAATTTCAATTCGCGTATAATCCTGAACGTCGAAGCTTGCGGCGTTCGTTAAGCCAGCGACGACATTAATATTCAAGTCCTTTTGAACTAATTGAAAGTTGGATTACTCTTATGGAGATTGCAGAGAACATCAACGCGCTCTTTGGAAGAACTACAGAACAGATTTCCAACGCTCCGCGCTCGCTCGATATTTTGCCCATAGGCGCGCAGGCTCGCGTCACAGGCGTTACGGGCAGCGGCGCAATCGCGCGTCGCCTTCTTGAGATGGGCGTAGTGCCCGGCGCTCCCGTGCGCGTCATCAAAGCCGCGCCTCTTGGCGACCCTATCGAAGTGCGCGTGCGCGGCTATCACCTTGCTCTTCGCCGCACAGAAGCGAAAACGATTTCAGTAACAAGTGACTAGACGATTGCGGAATGCGGATTTTGGATTGCGGATTTAAGAAGAATGCTCCCGTCCGCTTTTTCAATCCGCAATCCGAAATCCGCATTCCTTATGAGTTCCGTCCTGGAATCCCCTTCCCTTGATTCTCAAAACGCAGACGCAAAGCACGCGCCTGCTCGTCCGCTCGTGATTGCGCTCGCGGGCAATCCGAACGCTGGCAAGACTACACTCTTCAATTCGCTTACAGGTCTCAGGCAGAAGGTAGCAAACTATCCGGGCGTGACTGTCGAGCGGAAAGAAGGGTCGTGGACCATTGCGTCCGATCTCCGTTCGGCGCGATTGATTGATCTGCCTGGACTCTACAGTCTGGACGCTGCTTCGATGGACGAGCGGATTGCGCGCGATGTTCTCACGGGAAATATTCCGAACCTTCCAGCGCCCGACGCAATCGTAGCGGTCGTTGACGCCACAAACCTCGAACGCAATCTTTATCTGGTCACACAGCTTCTTGAGTACGGGCGGCCACTCGTCATCGCGCTAACGATGGTTGATCTTGCGTTGAAGCGCGGGCTTGAGATTGATGCGAATGAACTGGCCGAATCTCTGTGCGTGCCCGTGATTCCCGTTACAGCGCAGCAGCGCGTAGGTCTTGATGATCTCTCAAAGGCTGTGCTGAGGGTCATAGGACGAAAGGCGGAAGGCGCGCGATGGCGGCTCTCCGATTGTACTGAGTGCGAGTTGATGGCCTTGATGAGCGGAGGTGGTGACTCGATTGATCGCCAGACGGCACTCAGAACTCTTTACGCGGACGAACTGCCGCAAGATGACGGCTTGCGCGAAGCAATCGAGAGCGCCCGTGAAAGGCTCGCGCACATCAACGTCAACTGGTGGCAGGAGCCTCTCATTGCGCGCTACGATTGGATTGAGCAGATTTCGAGCCGAGCCGTAAAGAAGCACGCCGCGCCGCGCCTTTCAACAACAGAACGCATTGACCGCATTCTCACGCACAAGTTTTTCGGACCGCTGATTTTGATTGCCGTCATGCTTCTTGTCTTCCAGACAATCTTCTCTTGGGCGAACCTGCCAATGGATTTAGTTGACAAAGGTTTCGGAAGACTGGGCGAAGCGGTTGGCAGCCTTCTCGCGCCCGGACTCTTTAGAGACCTGCTGGTTGACGGCATCATTGCTGGCGTCGGAGGCGTTCTCGTTTTCCTGCCTCAGATTCTTCTTCTCTTCTTCTTCATAGCCATTTTGGAAGACACCGGATACATGGCGCGTGCGGCTTTCCTTATGGACCGGCTGATGCGCGGCGTAGGGCTTCACGGCAAAGCCTTCATGCCGCTTCTCTCAAGCTTCGCCTGCGCGATTCCGGGCATCATGGCGACGCGAACGATTGAGAATCCGAAGGATCGTCTTGCGACCATTATGATAGCGCCATTCATGAGTTGTTCCGCCCGTCTGCCCGTCTATACGCTGATGATCGCGGCATTCTTTTCGGGTAGAAAATTCTTTGGTTTCCTGTCAGTCGGCGCACTCATGATTATGGCTATGTATCTTTTGGGCATCATGGTCGCAATCGGCGTCGCGTGGGTTTTGAAGCGGACCATACTGAAAGCCCCGACGCCGCCACTTGTGCTTGAGTTGCCGCCTTACCGCGTCCCGAATTTTCTGACTATCTCGCAGATGATGATCTCGCGCGCATGGCTATTTTTGAAACGCGCGGGCACGGTCATCATGGCAATCTCGATCATACTCTGGGCGCTCGCAACGTTTCCGCGCCCGCCTCAAGCGAATGTCGTGAATAATGATGCCGCAGTCGCTCAAGCAACTAAGGCTGGCGAAGAATCGGAAACAGACGCAGGAGTCAAAACTGCGCCCGGCCTAGCAGGTCAGAGCGGCGAGCAATTGAGCCAGAGCTACGCCGGACGCGCAGGCCATTTGATTGAGCCTGTCATTCGTCCGCTCGGATTTGATTGGAAGATGGGCGTAGCACTTATCTCATCATTCGCTGCGCGCGAGACTCTGGTATCAACCTTGAGTGTCATCTATAACGTCGGCAAAGACAGAGACTCTTCAAGCGATTCGCTCGTCAACGCCGTGCGCGAGGCAAAGCGCGAGGATGGAAGTCCAGCATGGACGCCGCTCGTTGCGCTCTCTATGATGGTCTTCTTCGTGCTGGCAATGCAGTGCATGTCAACGGTCGCCGTCGTGAGGCGCGAGACGAACTCCTGGCGCTGGCCGCTCTTCATGATCGCTTACATGACCGTTCTCGCTTACATCGCTTCGTTCATCACTTATCAGGGCGGGCGGCTGTTGGGTTTTAACTAAGGCTTCCGAAGAGAGAATGTTCGACTGGCAGACAATAGCAACGGCGCTCGTTATCCTGGCCGCACTAATCTACGCGGGGCGGCTAGCTTGGCTTCGACTGCGTGCGTTCCGCGCAGGACGCGATGGCGCGAGTTCGTGCGAAACTGGCTGCGGCAGTTGCGGAGAAAAGCCTAAACAGGTTGCAAAGCAGAGGACAGTGTTCGTAGAGATAAGCAGAACAAAATCATCTTCAAGACCGCGTTAGTGGCGAAATGCCTTCACCCTTAAGCTTAACTATTGCCATCGGGTGATACTTCATCCACGTTATACTTCACGCTGTAAATCTGCACAGGCTCGTCTATGTGCTTGACCTCAACTCTCCATGCGTCGCTCAATGGAAACTTATCGTCCAACTCCTTCACAGTCTCGTTCGTCACGAGTATCTGACCGGGATGCGCTATGCCTTCTATGCGCGAGGCTATGTTCACGGTGTCTCCTATGGCTGTGTATTCGGAGCGCTGCTCAGCGCCTATACAGCCTACAGTTGCTTCACCCGTGTTGATGCCTATGCCCAGCATCACTCTAGGCAAACCGCGTGCGGCCAGTTGCTCGTTGACATGCGTAATTCTTCGCTGCATCCCGATTGCGGCGGAGACTGCGTTGACTGCATGTGTTTCAGTCGCAACAGGCGCGCCGAATAGCGCCATCAGCCCGTCGCCGAGATATTTATTGAGCGTTCCCTGATGCGCGAAAATCTCCGCAGCCATTTCAGTGAATAGAATGTTCAGAAGATCAACTATCATCTCCGGCGGCGCACGATGAGCAAGGCGCGTGAAGCCTCGCACGTCGCAGAAGAGAACGGAGATGCGCCGGTTAGTCCCGCCCAGATGAAATTTTTCCGGGCACTCGACAAGCTCTTTGATTATGTGTTCGGGCATGAAGCGAGCGAAGGCCGAGCGCGCGAGCGTTTCGCGCTGCATACGCTCATGCGTTCGCGCCGATTCAACTGCTGTGGCAGCCTGCGCCGCGACAGCCGCCAGAAGTTGCGTATCCAATTCAGTGAAAGGGTCTGGCACTCCGCGCCGGTCCACATAGAGAGTCCCGTAAACGCCTTCGCGCCCGACGAGCGGGGCGCAGGCCAGAGAGCATATGCCCTGCGCGAGCGTTTCGCGCCCGACCGGAAGATTAGCGTCAGCCGCTATGTCGCTGGAAGAGAGCATGACTCGACGCTCTATCGCCGTATGCACAGCCGTCCGGCTAATCAGATGCGGCTCTTGAGATTTAATGCTCGCGTCTTTGAATCGAATGCTCACGGGTTGCGGGTCGCTGCCCTGCTCTGTCAAAAGCGCAGCGCAACAGTCTGCGCCTATCATGCGCATCACTATGTCGGTCGCGTAATCCAGAATTGATTTCGGGTCGAAGACGGTTGCGAGTGCCGCGCTCATGTCGCAAAGGTGTGCGAGCATCTCAGCCTTGCGACGCAACTCTTCAAGCTCTTTCTCCCTTGAAGCTGAAAACGACGTGCTTATAAGAAGCGAAGTGAAACCGCTTCCGGCAGGAGTGAATCTGGTGCTGGCCGAGAGCGGTTCGTCCGTGTAGCCAACGACGCCTTCCTCTTCCCACTTCAGTCTGAAAATTGTGGGAACGATCTTTATCTCATCGCCATCCTGAACAGGGCGCTCGCCCGCGCTGTTACTGACGTTCTCTCCGTTGACGAGCAGTATGTTGCTGCTGCTCACGTTTCTGATTACGGCATGATTGCGCGTGAAGGAGCGAAGGACTGCGTGATGGCGCGAGACGCGCAGGTCATCAATGCGTATGTCGTTGTCATAAGCACGGCCAATCGTCAACTGTCCGCCTTCGGGAAGTGTCCACTGTCGCCTCAATCCTTCAGTTTCAGAAATCTTGAACATACGTGTGTTAAGGCATATTCATCAGGCCGAAAACGATTTTATCGCGTCTGATACCTTGATGCCGCTATTTTAGCGCAGCCGGTCAGGCAGAGATAGTAATTTCTTATTCTGAAACACGGAAAGCTAAAGAAGGTGCGGACGCCTTGCAGCGCGCACACCTTCTTTAGCTTTCATCGACTTAGCGATCCCTTAATCCGGCGCTAGGAATTCACTTAAGCGCTACGCTTACGGGCAAGTCGGAGCCGGACCGGAACTGCCCGGTTTGTCAGCATACTGTTCCCTGAACTCGATGTTGTCCAGAGTGTATTTACCCGGCTCATCAACAATGAGCACGACGAGTTGCAGAGTCGCGCCCGGAGGTATTATTGGGAATGCTTCTGCACCATTTTGCAACTCAAACTTGACACGAGTCCAGTTTGCCGGGTCTTGCGGTGAAGGTGAACGGGTCGGGTCATTTCCACATCCACCAACAAAAGAGGAAAGAGTGCTAGAATGCACGCTTCCATCTGGGGCAGTCCAATAAACGTTGTATCGCGGAGAGCCACCCGAGCATGGGCTACCATTCTTTATATCGAAGCCGAGTGTGTCGCCCGCTGCAACGACAACACCTTTTAGACCGTTGAGTACCGCTCCGGCAGAGACGTTCGCTTCTATCGGTGCGTTCTTCTCTAATTCCAGGCCGAACTTAGTATTACAGTTTGAGTCTGTTTCGCCGATGCCGTTCTTCCAGTAGGCGACTGCGCCGCCCGTGTTGTCTGGATCAAACTGGAAAGTGCGCGACGCAGTAAAATTAGGGCTTTGTGCAAAACCAACCATCGCGCTGGCAAACACAAACAGTGTGGCGACTGAAATCAAAAACAATCTCTTCTTCATAGGGGTAATCCTTTCCTTTTCAATTTTGAAACTCAGAGAACTCATAGTGATACGAATTCCCAGACAGATTAGACCTTCGTACTGGTTGAGATGGACTTACTCTGCGTAATGCATTTATACCAGCACGCAATTAACCATGCTCCGCACCGCATAGCTTTAGAATTTATTTTTCCGTCAAGGATGCGAAGGCGTTAGTAAGCTCTGGGCTAAAATGTTGCGCCCGCGCATCGCAAAACGAGCAGATGCTGTTAATGACCGGAGGCGAGCTTCTATCACTTACCTCCGCTCTTTAACACTGAAGAGACGTGTCACCAACCTAAGCCGAAATTAAGTCCGGCAGTGGCGAATAAACGTCTTTTTGAGAACGGCGCGAACTTTATTGCATTTGCAAATGACTGTCAAGTTATCAACTGGGTGGTGAAGCCTCTGCGCCATCTTTGAGCACTATGAAGGCAGCAACTTTTTCGCCATAGAGTGGGTCGGCGACGCCTATGGTTGCGGCTGCGGCAACCGCTCCGTGTTTGTAAAGTACTTCGTCAATCTCGCGCGAGTAGATGTTCTCGCCGCCGCGAATAATCATGTCGGACTTGCGGTCAACTATGTAGAAGAAGCCGTCAGCATCCTTATAACCTATATCGCCCGTGTGAAACCATCCGTTCCGAAAAGCATGTCGGGTTGCTTCCTCATTCTTGTAATAGCCCTTTAGAATGTTTTCGCCGCGCAGGACTATTTCGCCAAGCTCGCCGTCCGCGACTTCCCTATCATCGTCGTCAACAACCTTCATCTCGTTGCCAATGGGCATCCCGCAAGAGCCTGGACGACGGCGCTCGTCAGGCGGGTTGAATGTAGAGCGACAGGTTGACTCCGACAGCCCGTAACCTTCTATGACCAGACAGTTGAAAGTCTCTTCAAAGTTTTTCAGAACTTCTGCGGGCACAGGCGCACTCCCGCACATCGCAAAGCGCAGTTGGTCCGTCTGGAGTCCGTCAGGAACACCATCAGGATATATACTCAAAAGCATTGAGAGCATCGTTGCGACAGAGCCGAACGAGGTTATCTGATAATCCGAGATAATCTGCCAGAAGCGCGAGGCTGAAAACTTAGGACTGATGACAGTTGAAGCTCCCGCGTAGAGCGGAGTCATTGTAGTCACAGAGACTGCGTTCATGTGAAAGAGCGGCATAATAGTTAACAGGCAATCGCGCTTTGTGAATCCCAGCCACTCTGTTATCTGGCGCGCGTTTGCAATAAGGTTTCCGTGCGTCAACAGACAGCCCTTCGGTTTCCCCGTTGTGCCTGAAGTGTAGATGATGATCGCCTCATCATCTTTTTCAATCACAACGTCCGGCAAATCCACTCCAGTGAAATCTGCCGTCGCCTTCGCCTCATCGTCAAACACAACGACGTGTTTCAGGTCCGGCAACTCGTCACGAATAGCTTCGACACGCGGCAGGAATTCCGAATTGACTAGCAAGGCACGCGCTTCCGAGTTCGCTATGACGTAACTTATCTCTTCGGATTTCAATAGAGAGTTTACAGGTCCGGCGAGCGCACCCAATTTGAAGCAGGCGAAATAGGCTATGATGTACTCTGCGCTGTTCGGCATCAGAAGACTCACAGCCTCGCCCTTTTTAATTCCGTGTGCAGCAAGCAGAAGCGCGGCGCGATTAACCGCAGCGTCAAACTCTGCATAGGTGTAGCGCCTGCCGTCAGCTTCTGAAAAGAGAAAATACTTTTCGGGCGTCGCCTGAGCGCGTTGTTCAAGTAGGGCGGAAATGTTTTGCGGCTCGTTTACCTCAAGCTCTTGTTCTGTTTTTCCGTTCATCCTGCGCAGCATGATATAGAATGCCGGACACCTTTGCACTACCGCGCATCACTTCATTCCAGAAAAAGAGATCGGCAGTTTCAGCCACAAAATCATTTCTGGCTTTTGAAGTGGTAAACTGAGATAAGCGTATCAAAATTCAGAATCAACCTCGCCGCACCAATTTGCGAGGGGTTAAGATAGGTCGAATGTTTACAACTATGATTTCCCGCTTAGTAAATAGCATTTTAGTCCTGGCCCTGATAGTTCAACTCTTTCAACCTGCTTACGGCGCGCGAAAGCGTAATGCTTTGCGCCGCACAGGGACTGTTACGGTCTCCGTCACGCCAAATCATCCGGCTAACATCTTCAGTCCGCAGCGTGCGCTCGGCGCTGGAATTGACGGGCACGAGAAGGGCGAGAACGCCATCATGCACACGCCCGAAAAAGTTGCGGCAATGCTCTCCGCCGGTTTTCGACCCCTTACCTACAGGCTTCGCACGGAGCTTGGCATAGAGGCCTGGCACTGGAATCCGCGCGGAACTTGGAGCGACCCTTCGCACGAACAAGGCTACTGGACATCTGATGATCAATCCGATTCACCTATCACAGTCTGCTACGGCTATCGTCTCCCGCGTCGCGGCAGCACAATAGATCAGGCCAACGATGACGGCTACTCTCGTCTTGACGACGGCGACACCAGCACTTTCTGGAAGAGCAATCCATATTTGGACGAGCATTTCACAGAAGATGACAATTCGCTTCATCCGCAGTGGGTTGTGATTGACTTGGGCCAGCGAATGCCGATTGATGCGATTCGTCTTCAATGGGCTAAGCCTTATGCGACCCATTATGCAGTTGAATATTGGCAAGGGCCGGACGCCATCTACATTGACGAGAATGAGCCGGGAAGATGGGTTGAGTTTCCGCAGGGCGAAGTGCGGCAAGGTGCTGGCGGAAATCAGTTGTTGCGACTTTCAAGCAAACCAATCGCTGTGCGCTTCGTGCGCGTCTCTATGTACGCAAGTTCTGGAACTGCTCCAGCCGGAGCGAACGACATACGCGACCGTTTAGGCTACGCGATGAGCGAACTGTATCTGGGCGTGATGGATCAGGCGGGACGTTTTCATGACTTGATAAGGCACGCCGCCAACAAGAATGGTCAAACGATAACCTACACCTCCTCGACCGATCCATGGCATCGCGCCTCCGATATTGATTACCGCGTTGAGCAACCCGGCTTCGATGCTGTCTTCAGTAGCGGCCTGACCAACAATCTGCCCATGCTTACTCCTGTCGGAGTGCTTTATGACACACCTGATAATGCTGCTGCGGAGATGCGTTATCTGCGAGCGCGTGGCTACATGGTCGAGCGCGTTGAGATGGGAGAAGAACCAGACGGGCAGTATGTCATACCGGAGGACTACAGCGCGCTCTATGTGCAATTCGCAGATGCCTTGCATAAAGTTGACCCGAAATTACAACTAGGTGGTCCTTGCTTTGAAACATTTGAGACAGCCGCGCAAGCCTGGCCCGATAGGAATGACAACCGTTCCTGGATGAAACGCTTTCTGGCATACCTCGGCGCGCACAATCATCTGGACGATTTCAAATTCTTCTCCTTCGAGTGGTATCCATTCGACGACGTGTGCGCGCCGACCGCGCCGCAACTACTTCAAGTGCCGGAAAAGCTTACCGTCGTCTTGAACAATCTGATTAAAGACGGCCTCCCGACTGATATTCCCTGGCTGATTACGGAGTACGGTTATTCAGCATTTGCCGGGCGGGCGGAAGTGGATATTGAAGGGGCATTGCTCAACGCTGAAGTAGTTGGATTGTTCCTAACGCTCGGCGGTGATGAAGCCTATCTCTACGGTTATGAATCCGGTGAGCTTTCACAGGAACTGCCTTGCACGTGGGGCAATCTGATGCTTTTCATGACGGACCGTAATGGAAAGATTAAGTATCGAATGCCGACATATTATGGAGCGCGCCTTCTCACACAAGAATGGGCGCAGCCTTCTGATCTTCCACACGAAGTATATCCGGCAGCCTCCGACATCCGAAACAGTCAAGGTCAAGCGCTGGTCACTGCTTATGCTGTTCATAGACCTGATGGACAGTGGGCGCTAATGCTTATTAACAAAGACCCGAAAAACTCTTGGACAGTGCGCGTACGTTTTCTCAACACTTTAACGAAAGAGCTTGCCCTCTTTCATGGTCCGATTGATCTTTATCAATATTCCTCTGCTCAATACGTCTGGCACGCTGATAAAAGCAGAGGCCGTCCGGTCAAAGACTTGCCGCCACAGCATATTGACATGACGGCGGCTGCGAACACATCCTTCAAGCTTCCTCCCTTTTCGCTAACGATTGTACGCGGGGCGAGATAATTTGATATATTATCGCGCGTCAGAATCATCACATCGGAAAACAAGGATGAGCGATGAAGGCGGCAACAATGAAGTGAAAGCTGATACCTAATTATCACGCTTTCATCCTTCACCCTTCCGTCTTCATCCTTGCAGTTCTTATGAGCATCTATCGCAATTTTATCAACGGCGAGTGGGTCGAATCCGAATCGTCACGCACAGTCGAGAACATCAACCCTGCAAACACAGATGACGTGCTTGGCACGATCAGGCAGGCTACGCGAGATGAGGCGCGGCGCGCAGTTGAAGCTGCGAGCGAAGCGTTCCGCGAGTGGCGTGCGACGCCTGCGCCAACGCGTGGGAAGATTGTAGCGAAGGCTGCGCGTCTGATGGAGGATAACAAAGAGGAGTTGTCGCAGCTTCTTACGCGCGAAGAGGGGAAGACCATCGCAGAGTCTCGCGGTGAGCTTCAACGCTCGATCAACGTAGCGGAGTTCTGCGCTGGCGAATCGCGCCGCATGAACGGCGAGACGATTCAATCCGAATTGCCGTCAAACTTCGCTTACACGATCAAGCAGTCGCTCGGAGTTGTCGCCTGCGTAACGCCCTGGAATTTTCCTGTAGCCATTCCTGTCTGGAAGATTGCGCCCGCGCTCGTCGCAGGCAACACGGTGGTCTTTAAGCCTGCGACATTGACGCCAGCGACAGCCGTCCGCATCGTTGAGATTTTTGAAGAGGCGGGTATTCATAAAGGTGTGCTGAATTTAATCCTCGACTCAGGCTCTGATGCTGGCGACGAGATAATCAATCACCCTGCGGTCAAGGCTGTCTCGTTCACAGGCTCCAATCAGGTTGGCATACGACTCTACGAAGAGGTCTCAAGGCGCGGCGCTAAAGTTCAGTGCGAGATGGGCGGGAAGAATCCTGTAGTCGTTCTGGAAGATGCCGATCTTGATTTAGCAGTTGAGTCAACCGCGCAGGGCGCATTCGGATCATCCGGTCAACGCTGCACAGCCACAAGCCGCGCTGTTGTTGTAAACGAAATCGCAGATGAATTCGTCTCGCGTATCGTAAAGCGCGCTGAAGGAATGCGAATCGGAGCGGGCAACGATCCCGCAACAGAGATGGGGCCGAGCGTTGATGAGAATCAGTTCAAGACCGTGCTCAGCTACATTGAGATTGGGCGCGAGGACGGCGCGGAGTTAAAGTGCGGAGGTCTCGTCTTCAATCTTCTCAAACGATGCTGCGCGCATCTTCCGCTTCGTTGACGAAATCGAGACAGGCATGACGCACATCAACTCGCCCACAACGGGCGGCGAAGCGCACATACCCTTCGGCGGCATCAAGGCCACAGGCATAGGTGATCGCGAGCAAGGCTCAACCGCGCTCGATTTTTACACAGAATTGAAAGTCGTTTATGTAGATTACACTGGACGAAAGCGCGAGGGGAATTTGTACTAAAGGAGAAGAGCTTGGTGCGAACACTGAAATACACATTCTGGCAAGATGGCGATTTTTTCATCGGCTATATGAATGATTATCCAGACTATCAGACGCAAGGCTATTCCAAAGAGGAGTTGCTAGAGAATATCAAAGACCTGCTATCCGATATTGAATCCGGTAAAGTTCCGTTTATCAGAAAGTTTGGGGAGATGGTAGTTGCGCCATGAAAAGGCGTGACCTGATACGTTAGTTGGAAGAGTTTGGCTGTGTTCTAGTAAGACATGGCGCACAGCATGATTGGTACACCAATCCTGTTACCAAACAATCACAGCCGATTCCGCGTCACAATGAAATCAATGAAAATCTTGCTAAGTCAATCCTAAGAAATCTCAAGAGCGAAGGAAAATAGAATGAGTTCTGCAGAGACACAAACAACACAATCCGAAACCATACGCAAACACAAAGAGTTTCTCTTCCCTGCCGTTGCAACCTACTATCAAGAGCCGCTAGCGCTCGTGCGCGGCGAAGGCCAGTACGTTTGGGACGACGAGGGCAATCGTTATCTTGACTGCTTCGGCGGCGTACTGACCGTAAGCGTAGGCCACGCGAACCCGAAGGTGAACGAGGCCATAATCAATCAGGTCAAAACCCTGGCGCACACCTCAACGCTCTACTGCAACAAACCGCAATCGGACCTTGCGGAAAAGCTTGCTGAGATTACGCCCGGACGCCTCAAAAAATCTTTCTTCACAAATAGCGGCACTGAAGCAGACGACACGGCGATTCACGCTGCAAAGCTTGCTACGGGTCGCCACGAGATTGTCGTGCTTCGCCACAGCTACAGCGGGCGCTCTGCAACGGCTCTCTCTGCTGTAGGCCATTCGACATGGCGACCATTACCAGCGCAGATAGCAGGCATCGTTCACGCGCGCGCGCCCTACTGCTACCGCTGCCCATTCAAGCTCACTTATCCTGAATGCGGGCTGGCCTGCGCCAACGACATTGAAGATTTGATTATGACTTCAACGACTGGCGAGATAGCCGCGTTCATGGCAGAGCCAATCTTAGGCGTCGGCGGCTTCATAGTACCTCCGCCCGGCTACTTCGAGCGCGCGGTTGAAATTACGAAGAAGCACGGCGGTCTCTTCATCGCGGACGAAGTTCAAACAGGCTGGGGACGCACTGGCGACAAGTGGTTCGGGATTGAACACTGGGACGTTGAGCCAGACATAATCACATCAGCCAAAGGCATGGGCAACGGCGTTCCCGTCGGAATGACAACGGCCACGCCTGAAGTCGCAGACAAATATCCGGGCCTGACCTTCTCAACCTTCGGCGGCAATCCAGTCTCTATGGCAGCCGCGCTCGCAGTCATAAAAGTCATAGAAGACGAAGACCTCAAACGCAACGCCGCAGAGGTCGGCGCGTACTTCCGCGAGCGCCTCGAAGGACTCAAAGAGAAATACCCTGTCATAGGCGACGTGCGCGGGCTTGGCCTGATGCAGGCCGTCGAATTAGTCCGTGACCGCGAGACCAAAGAGCCTGACCCGCACTCAGTCCTCAAAGTTTTTGAGGAGACGAAACGTCGTGGCGTGTTGATTGGCAAAGGCGGACTCTACGGCAACGTTATCCGCACAGGCGTGATGCTCAACGCAACGAAGGACACCATTGACGAGTTGATCGAAGCGTTGGACGGCGCGTTCGCTACAGTATAAGTGGAGGTTGGATGAAAACTTTAATTCGCAACGGTCGCATCGTTACCGCCACCGATGATTACAGAGCCGACGTGCTGATTGAAGATGAAACCATCTCGACAATCGGCGCGAAGCTGGACATGGAAGCTGACCGCGTGATTGATGCTAATGGAAAACTCGTCATCCCCGGTGGCATTGACCCGCACACGCACATGGAGCTTCCCTTTGGTGGCACGCAGGCGTCCGACGATTTCCACACGGGCACGGTCGCTGCGGCGCACGGCGGGACGACGACGATTATAGATTTCGCTGTGCAGTACAAAGGCCAGTCGTTGATTGAAGCTGTTGACAATTGGCACAAGAAGGCAGAGGGGAAGACTGTCGTTGATTACGGCTTTCATCTAATCACGACCGAGTTGGAAGACAACCAGATTGAAGAGATGCACACGTTGATGGACGAGGGCATCACGAGTTTCAAGCTCTTCATGGCATATCCGGGCGTCTTTCTGGTTGACGATGCGACAATCTTTCGCGCCATGTCTGCGGCAGGCGAGCGCGGAGGACTCATCTGTATGCACGCGGAGAACGGCATCGTCATAAACGAGATAATCAAACGCGCGCTGGCTCAAGGAAGAACTGCGCCTAAGTATCACGCGCTCACTCGTCCTACGCGCGCTGAAGCGGAAGGCGTGCACCGAGCGATTGCGATTGCAGAGATGGCCGAAGCGCCCGTCTATATCGTTCATCTTTCCTGTGCGGATGCGCTCGAAAAGGTGCGCGAGGCGCGTGACCGGGGGCTTCCGGCGTTTGCTGAGACTTGCCCGCAATATCTGTTTCTCTCTTATGATAATTACGAAGAGCCTGGTTTTGAGGGCGCTAAATATGTGATGACGCCGCCCTTGCGTGAGAAGTGGAATCAGGCAGAATTGTGGAAGGGTTTGAAGACGGACGACCTGCAAGTCATCTCTACGGACCACTGCCCGTTCTGCATGAAGGAGCAGAAGGAATTGGGCCGTGATGATTTCACTAAAATTCCGAACGGCGCGCCGGGTGTTGAGCATCGAGTGCCTTTAATCTACAACGGCGGCGTTGTTGAGAATCGCATCAGTCTCAATCGCTTCGTCGAACTCACTTCGACCGCAGCGGCCAAGATGTTCGGCCTCTTCCCGAAGAAAGGGACAATCGCCGTTGGCTCGGACGCAGACATTGTTATCTTCAATCCTGAAAAGGAGCAGACCATATCTGCCAAAACGCATCACATGAATGTTGACTATTCTGCTTACGAAGGCAAGAAGATTCGCGGCACAGTCGAGACGGTTCTTTCGCGCGGGCGAGTCGTCGTTGAGAATAATGAGTTCAAGGGCAAAGCTGGTAATGGAAAATTCCTGAAGCGCGGAACGTGCGTAACGATGTAATTCTTCATCTTCAGTTTGAAAGGTGTGTTGCATGAAAAGAGTTCTCCTGCTTTCGCTGATTTGCCTAATCTCTTTCCAGCTTACAAATGCTAAGACGAAGCCAACCCATTCCGCTTCAACAAAAGTTCCGCAGAAGACTGCGAGCTTAACAGGCACATATCGTACCCGTTGGAGTGAATTCAAAGTTCAGGCTCTGGGAGTAAATCGCATTCACGTGCGTTTCGATGGCTCTTATCAGTACAAGGTGCGTGGAGAGTTGACTGCAAACACAGGCACGGCTGACGGGATGGTGACTCTCAAAGATAACGCCGCCACATTTGTTCCAGAGGGCACGACTGGTTGCAGCATCAACTTGAAGTTCGTTGGCAACAAGTTAGTCGTCAAACAGACTGGCTCAGACTCGGATTGCGGTTTCGGCCATAACGTCACAGCCGATGGAACGTACATCAAGCGCAGCAGCCGACCTCCGAAGTTTGAGGAACGATAAGACCGAGCGAGGTTCAGAAAAAGCATGGAAGCAAGCCATGACTCGGAAGTGATTCAGCACGCGGACGGGCGTGTGGAATTGCGCGATTACAGCACGATCAGTTCAAGCCCGCTCTATAACGAAGACCTAGCGCCCGTGCCTGTAGAGAAGCGCAACTGGACGACGTATAACTATGCTGCGCTCTGGATAAGCATGGCGCATTGTATCCCGACCTACATGCTCGCTGCGGGTCTTATTGGCGGCGGTATGAACTGGTGGCAGGCGCTTCTGACGATTCTCCTCGGCAACAGCATCGTGCTCGTTCCGATTCTTCTAAACTCGCATCCGGGCACAAAGTACGGCATCCCATTTCCTGTTTTTGCTCGCGCAAGCTACGGAACATACGGCTCGAATCTTCCGGCCTTGATGCGCGCGATTGTTGCCTGCGGATGGTTCGGCATCAACGCCTGGATCGGTGGACAGGCTCTGCACACACTCTTCACCGCGCTCATTAATAATTGGGATACGCTCTTTGGCGGTCCTATCGGCGGCTTCACTCCGACGCGCTGGCTCTCTTTCCTGCTTTTCTGGGCGCTCAACATCTACGTCATCTATCGCGGGATGGATCTACTGCGAAAGGTAGAGAACTGGGCTGCGCCGTTCGTGCTGGTGATGACTGCGATATTGCTCGGCTGGGCTTTGTGGCGCGCTGGCGGAGTCGGAACGTTGCTGACCGCGCCGGGCAAGTACACCAGCCTCTCAACTTTTCTGCCGGTCTTTCTTCCCAGCCTGACCGCTATGGTCGGATTCTGGGCTACGCTCTCTTTGAACATGCCTGATTTTACGCGCTTCGGTCGCAGCCAGCGCGATCAGGCCATCGGTCAGGCCGTAGCGCTTCCAACGACCATGACAGTCTTCGCCGCCATGAGCGTTATGATTACTTCTGCGGCTCTGGTAATCTACTCGGCTCTGCCGGAGGAACAAAAAAGTCAACTCTGGAATCCTATGGAACTCGTCAGCCACTTCGGGCAGGTGTGGGTGGTCGGCATCTCAATGTTCACGGTCGTCGTGGCGACGCTCGCCGTCAACATCGCTGCCAACGTCGTCTCGCCTGCGAACGATTTCGCAAACGCTTTTCCCAAACACATCTCTTTCAGAACGGGCGGACTGATTACGGGCATCATAGGAATTCTGATGCAGCCTTGGCGCTTGCTTGCAGACGAACAGAAGTATATTAACGGCTGGCTGGTTGGCTATTCGGGCGGGATGAGCGCAATTGCTGGCGTCCTTATTATTGATTACTGGATAGTGCGAAGGAAACGCCTGCGGCTTCCCGATCTATATCTTAAGCAGGGCGCATACACTTACGCTAATGGTTGGAACTGGCGAGCGGTCGTAGCGACATTAATCGGCTGCTTCTTTGCATGGATTGGCGCATTTGTGCCATCCTTAAAGACGCTTTATGATGCTGCGTGGTTCGTGGGCTTCGCCGCGTCCGCCATCTCATATCTGATACTCATGCGATTAGCGCCGCCGCAGGTTGTTGCAATCGCGGAAGCGCAGGCTTGAATCTAGTTTCGCGGGCGATACAGGTTCACTCTTATTTTAATTTCAAGAAGGATGATTTTATGGCACGTACAGTTAAATGCGGTCTGATTCAGGCACGCAACGCTGCGCCGACCGATGCTCCGATTGAAGAGATCAAGCGCGCAAATATTGATAAGCATGTGAAGATGATTGAAGACGCTGCGCGTCAGGGCGTTCAGATTCTCTGTATGCAGGAGGTCTTCACGACACCCTACTTCTGCGCTGAACAACAAACGCGCTGGTACGAGGCCGTTGAAAAAGTTCCAGATGGTCCGACCGTTAAGCTGATGCAGGATGTTGCTAAGCAGCACGGCATGGTCATCATCGTGCCTATTTATGAAGAGGACATCGCAGGCATCTACTACAACACGGCTGCCGTGATTGATGCCGATGGTAAATACTTGGGCAAGTATCGCAAGAACCACATACCGCACGTCGCGCCCGGCTTCTGGGAAAAATTCTACTTCAAACCGGGCAATCTGGGTTATCCTGCTTTCGATACGGCCTACGCGCGCATTGGCGTCTATATCTGTTACGACCGCCATTTCCCTGAAGGCGCTAGAATCTTAGGATTGAACGGCGCAGAGATAGTCTTTAATCCTTCGGCTACGGTCGCAGGACTTTCCGAATACTTGTGGAAGTTGGAGCAACCAGCGCACGCAGTAGCCAACGGCTATTTTATCGGCGCAATCAATCGCGTTGGGCACGAGCAGCCTTGGGACATTGGCGAGTTCTACGGCCAGAGTTATTTTTGCAATCCGCGCGGGCAACTTATAGCCGAAGCTCCGCGCGACGAGGATGCGCTGGTCGTCGCTGATCTTGATCTGGACATGATTCGTCAGGTACGCAACACCTGGCAGTTCTTCCGCGACCGAAGGCCGGAATCTTATGAGCCTTTGGTAGCAGAGTGAGGTTTGCCGCGCGAGCGTTTACGTCTGCTTAAAGCGCGCGAGCCGTTTTAGAGCGCATTAACTTTCCAGCTTAGGCTGCTTCACTGTAGAGAGTATTTTCTCATGGGGCTTCTCGTCGAAAACATAGGCTTCCCCATTGGCGGCCCTTTCTCATATATGAAGCTTCAGCATCAGGTAATGAGCTATGGCAATCTCATTTACACGCCCGAAGCTTTGTACATGTGGTATTCGCCGGGCGAAGGAATAGAGATTTGGGCAAGACAGTTTGAGAACAATAAAAACGAATTGTACGCTCATTTCGTAGGCGATTCGCGGATACGTGTGGCGCTCGTCGAGAAGCGACCTTGCGAAGAGTGTTCTCTGGCAGATGGTCTGTTCGTAGCATATTTCAAACACAAAGAGGGCGAGGGGCTTGAGACTGTGCATGAAAGACTGCGTTATGGCGACGGCACATATACGGGCGTCATACCGTTTGTCTTCTCTGTCCCTAACTACAACTGGTATTCAGAAGTCGAGATGCCGATTGTCACAGATATACAGATCACGGCCTTTCCCTTCAAGCTTACCGGCTACGAGACGGAAGACGATTGGATTGAGTATCAACTGGAAGAGGATAGAAAAGCTAGAGCGCCTGATGAACAGGAAGACCCTGATCCGGGTTTCTACGCGGGCGCTTCTTTCATTCCCCATGCAGCGCTCTATGAGAAGAAGTCGCCCGAAGACTTTCCAAGCCCGACTGCTATTCTTTCCGGTATAGTATTAGAGACGGCGATTATTACTAATCCCGTCACGGGGCAGGATTTTTCATGGGCTAAGATAGAGACAGCCGCAGGAGATATGGATTTAGTCGTCAACCCGGACCTGCTTGATGGCTATCTTGTTGAAGGCGGAGTGGCCGCTGGTAACTGTTATCTGTCGGGTCGCCTGCCTGAATTTGCGCCCGATATATAAAATGCAGAATGAGAAAGCAGTAGGAAGTAGGCAGTAAGAACAGCTTTCATGCTGCCTTCTGTTCTTCCCAATCCGAAATCGAAAGGCAAAGCTATGAATCTCTCAATCACAGTCAACGGCATAAAGTTCCCCAATCCTTTCCTGCTTGGTTCTGGACCGCCGGGGACGAACGCGCGCGTCATCGCTAAATCTTTCGACGCTGGCTGGGGCGGCGTTGTTGCAAAGACCGTAAGCCTTGAAAGCGCGAAGGTCGTAAACGTCGTTCCCCGCTACGGTCGCCTACGCTCGCGCGATACGGGCGAGATTATTGGCTTTGAGAATATAGAACTGATTTCGGACCGCCCGATTGATGTCTGGCTTCAGGAGTTTCGCGAGATAAAGGAGGATTACCCGGACCACATCCTTATCGCTTCCATTATGGAAGAGTACGAAAAGTCTCGCTGGCAGGAGTTGACGCGCATGGTGCAGGACACGGGCGTTGACGCTTTCGAGTTGAACTTCTCGTGCCCGCACGGGATGACCGAGCGCAAGATGGGTTCGGAGATGGGCGAGCACCCGGACCTTACAGAAGAGGTCACGGCTTGGGTCACAGAGGTCGCAAAGATTCCCGTCTGGGCAAAGATGACGCCCAACATCACCAGCATCAAAGACCCTGCTGTTGCGGCTGTGCGCGGCGGCGCTCACGGCATCTCAGCCATCAACACAATTCTCTCCGTAATCGGTGTTGACTTAAACACGCTCCGTCCGATGCCGACTGTCGAAGGCTACACAGTGCCCGGCGGTTATTCATCACAGGCAGTGCGCCCGATTGCGCTTCGCATGGTGAGCCAGCTTGCACGCGCGCTTCCGCCTGAGGTTTCCATCAGCGGCATTGGCGGCATTGAGAACTCGCGCGACGCGATTGAGTTCATGCTCCTTGGCGCATCAACAGTTCAACTCTGCACGGGCGTGATGCTTCATGGCATCAAGATAATTGACGAGTTGAAAGAGGGCTTAGCGAAATTTATGACCGACAAGGAATTCGAGACCGTTCAGGATGTTGTAGGCAAGAGCATTCCCTATTTTTCAACTCACATGGATTTAGTGGACCGTATGCGTCAAGCCAAGCGCCACAAGGCCGGAGAGTCTAGCCGCGATAACGACTGGGCTGAAAAGAGTATTACAGAGAAGACTGCGGAACTAACATCCAACTAAGAAACTGTGCCTGCATCTTGATGGCAAGCGTTTGTAGAGTCTCTTCAGCCAGAAGATAACTCGGCCATCAGTGCAGGCACTTCCCCTAAAAGCTCCCGCGCCAAATATCCTAAACGCCCACGCTCCTTTGCCAGAACGTCGCCCGCGCGCGCGTGCAGGTAAACTCCCCAGACCGCAGCCTGCAAAGGCGTCGCGCCTCGCGCGGCAAGTCCTGAGATGATGCCGGAGAGCGTATCGCCTGAACCCGAAGTGGCTAGGCCGACATTGCCCGTGCGATTGCAGTATGTCTTTGAAACGTTGTGGGAGACTATATGAGTCTCTGCACCTTTGAGCGCGACGACTGCGTGAAATTTCCGCGCGGCCTCTCTTGCCGTCACCAGAGACTCGCGCGTGACGGATGCTTTACTCACATTCATCATCTTCGCCATTTCGCCCGCGTGCGGCGTGACGATGGCTTTACATTCCAGATCATGCAGACACTGTGGCGATTCCTTGAAACACTGAAGGGCAGCCGCGTCCAGGATAGCCGTTACCTTTCCAATTCGCGGCAGAACTCGTCCGACAAGCCGCGCAACTATCTCTTCGTCAATCATCCCCGGTCCAAATAGAACCGCATTCACATACTGTGCGCGCTCCGTAACCTCTTCTGCGGCTGAAGCAGCAATCGCTCCGGCCTTAGTCTCAGGCAATGCTAAAACGCGCGCCTCTGGAACTGCAACAGCAACTGACTGCGCGATACTGCGGCATGTAGCAATCTGCAACTTGCCCGCTCCTGCGCGCAACGCAGCCGTCGCGGCGAGAATTACTGCGCCCGGCATCTCCCTTGAGCCGCCAACGACAAGCACACGCCCGCGCTCCTCCTTATCCCCTTCCTCATCCGGCTGCGGCAAAGGCATACGTCGAAGAAGCTTTGGCGTGATTAGAAGCGGTTTGCTGTTGGCGGCTGGTCGGCTTTCAGGTTTTCCTGTTTTCATCAGAGACTGATGGTAACCCATTCGATTGCGGAATGCGGAATTCGGATTGCGGATTTAGAAAAGCGTGGCTCATGATTTTCAATCCGAATTCCGCAATCTGAAATCCGCAATCGGCACAGGTGGTGCTGACAAGAGCGCACAGCCTCCGGCCACATACAATCGCAAGTCGCTATAAATTCGCAGACTGTAACGACTTACAGGAGGAAATCCCCTGTTTTCAACAAGGCGCTCTCTGTTCAGAACAAGGAATCTCCTCCTGTAAACCAGAAAATTGCTGTCTGAAACAGGAAATTTGGGGTTCAAAACAGGAATGTTCCTGTTTGAAGTGAGAAGTTTCCTGTTTCAAACCTAAATTTTCCTGTTTGGAGCGAGAAAGTTCTTGTTTGAAACAGGAAAGTTTAGGTTTGAAACAGCAAATTTCCTGTTTCAGACAGGAAAATTCCTGTTTCAGACAAGAACTTTCTCACTTGAAACGAGAACGTTGCTGTTTGAAACCGAAATTTTCCCACTTCAAACAGGAATGTTTCGGTTTTCAGCCTGAACGTTGAGATTGTTAACCTGAATTATGAAAGGCATAAGGCGGTTTTTATAACCTGCTTTGGCAGAAGAGCAATTACTGACTTCCGCATACAGGGGTGTTATGCGGAAATATTAGCAGTAATATAGAAGTTTCGGCTCAGACCGTTGAGATTGTTAACCTGAATTATGAAAGGCATAAGGCGGTTTTTATAACCTGCTTTGGCAGAAGAGCAATTACTGACTTCCGCATACAGGGGTGTTATGCGGAAATATTAGCAGTAATATAGAAGTTTCGGCTCAGACTACGGCGATGAACTCTCCGCGCATAGCAGCAGGGTGGCAATCGCACGAAATTAGTTCATGATGAGGTGATAATATGATTATCCGGGCTATTATCTAGCAAATTGTGCGTTTGAATAATAGTTAGGCGCTAATACTTTGGAATCACATTTGGCTCTACTCAAGGTATCGCTTCATTCGAGAATAAGATTAAAGTAGCCACCTTGATTCCAACTGGCTTTTAAAGCCAAAGAATATTTTTTCCCTTCCTCTAAGGTATAACACCCTTCGCCGTACCCACGACGTTCAATTCCATCACTGTACATCGTGTACGACCAAATTTTGTAGCAGTACTTTCCTGTACCAAAGAAATTCCAAGACTTGCTTTGTTGCTTCTGAGAGAGAGAAATTTGGAACTCCTGCCTTGTAGTGCCGCCAGAGTTTGCCAAGTCCATATAAACATGTTCCGAAACTTGTTCCTCTCCTAGTTCGTCCATTACAGCGAATTCACCTGTTGGGATGACCTTCTTCTTGCCGTAAACAATTTGGATCCCCGCGATGTCGTCTTGGCTTAGTTTCCCGCCATTATTCCATGTTTCATTACAATAATTCATCACCGAGTATGGATCGTACCTTGTAAGGCTTACTACCTTGAGGCTTAAATCCTGTTTTTCATGACAAGGAGAATCAGGTCTATCTTGCTCGTGAGCCAAACCTAAGCCGTGTCCAAATTCATGAACAGCTATGCTTTCGATACAACTCTCTTTTGTTCGCTGGCAGGTTTGTCCCCAATTCTCAAAGCTAAAATTAAGTAACATCCCATTTGGCCGCCCATCCAGAACAGTACCCATATAGGATTTAGGCCATTCGTCCGCTATAAGTATTCGAATCCCTCTGTTACTTGATGAGCATTGCTCCCAACCATAAAAATCTATGTTTGCTACACTCTCCCACGTACTTTCTATGGCTCTTTTAACCCATTGCGTCTCCGTCGAATATCCTTGCGGATTTTCCCAGCATACGGGAATGTATGTGATGCCATCACTACTAACAGGCCACTGCCAGTTGTTTACTAAATTAACCTGCTGTCGCGTATCTTGAGCATATCCTGCAAAGCTTACTACTATGATTAATACGAACCCCGCAGCCAGCTTCTTCATGGTTTCCTCCTTTTGTAGATAGGCGACTCCTCAAACTAGAGTTGATGCTTTCAACTCACAATTCTCTAACACATCTTAATAAGGCAAACAATATTCCGAAGTGCCAAGACGTTGAAGAGTGATGAGACTTGATTTGAAAAATATACGAAATACGAAGCTTACAGATTGTCCGTAAAAAATTTTATTAGAGAGGAAACATTTGGAGTTGAATTGGGTATCTAATATATTTTGTGCCCAATATCTGAAGTCTCCAAATAATTGAATCACAGTACGAGAAAATGGAAAA
>QHXM01000246.1 GCA_003222945.1 Acidobacteriota bacterium | reverse complement strand
CCCGCAAGTCTCCTGCCCGCTGCTCTGTAGCTTCGGCGCGCTGGACACAGGCATTCCGCCCGAAAAGATTAAGGAGTTTGAAGAGGCTCTGAAGAAGGCTGGCAAGCAGGCCGACATAAAAATCTACGAAGGAGCAAAGCACGGCTTCTTCAATGACACGCGCCCCGAAGCCTACAATGCAGAGGCAGCAGCGGACGCTTGGCAACGCACGCTCAAATTTTTTCATGAGCGTCTAAGCGTGTGAAGTTATTTTAACCACAGAGGACACAGAGGAACACAGAGGGAAGAAATAATTATGAGTTTTGAATTAAGGCTTTCAATTCATAATTCATAACTCATAACTCATAATTTCTTTTCCTCTGTGTTCCTCTGTGTCCTCTGTGGTTAATTCATCGTTTTCAATCTAAGAGGTAACTATGCCAATCAATGGCTACGCGGCGCTCGAAGGCACGGCGCGCTATCGTGAACGTTTCAAGGAGCGCGCCGCCGAGAACCATTTCAGACTAGAAGAGAATCTGTGGCTCTCGTCCATAGGGATTGGAACTTATCTTGGCAAGTGGGATGAAGCTACGGACGAGCGTTACACGGAGGCGATAGTGTTTGCCGCAGAGCATGGCGCGAACCTGATTGATACTGCGGCCAACTATCGTTTTCAAAGAAGCGAGCGGTCAATCGGCGCTGCGCTTCGTCACCTGACTGAAGGGCGAATCTGCGAGCGAGATGAGGTTGTCATCTGCACGAAGGGCGGCTACCTTCCATTTGACGGTGCGCCGCCAGAGGACGCACGCCGCTACGTCGAAGAGACATTTGTGCGAACAGGCATTGCTGATTTTTCAGACATAGTTCAGGGAAGCCACTGCATGACGCCTCGCTACTTGCAGAGCCAGATTGACCAGTCGCTTCGCAACATGAATCTTTCGAGCGTTGACGTTTACTACATACACAATCCCGAATCGCAGTTGGCAGCGATTTCACGCGAAGAGTTTGAGAAGCGCTTGCGCGCAGCCTTTGAGCTTCTTGAACAGAACATTAGCAATGGCAAGATTAGGATGTACGGCGTTGCGACCTGGAACGGCTTTCGCGTCTCGCCTGATGATCGCTCGTTTCATTCGCTCGAACGCATGGTCCGATTGGCGCGCGAGGTCGGAGGCGATAATCACGGCTTTCGCTTCATACAGCTTCCCTTCAATCTTGCGATGCCCGAAGCTCTCGTACTTGAGAATCAGACTGTGGACGGCGAGCGCATGTCTGTGTTAGAAGCAGCGAGCGCTCTGGGCGTGACGGTCGTAGCCTCCGCCTCAATCTTTCAAGGCAAGGTCGCGCGAAATCTTCCAGAACACATACGCGAGCCGCTTGGCTCACTTGCTACAGATGCTCAGACGGCGATTCAATTCGTTCGTTCAACACCCGGCATCACGACCGCGCTCGTAGGCATGAGCCGACGCGAGCACGCGGAAGAGAACCTTCAACTCGTTCGCGTCTCGCCCACCTTGCCTGAAGATTTCCAACGGTTGTTCAAAGATAACGGAGAGTAGTTGCGATTGATAGAGCAAGAGATTAAATCATTCGAGGAGTTCTGGCCTTTCTACGTTGAAGAGCACAGCAAGCCCGCCACGCGCGCCCTGCATTTCGCAGGAACTGCGGCAGCGCTTGCTTGTGTTGCCGCGCTTGCGTTAAATCAGAAATGGAAGTGGCTGCCGCTCGCTCTCATTCCGGGCTACGCTGCGGCGTGGGTCGGCCACTTTCTAGTGGAGAAGAACCGACCGGCGACATTCAAGTACCCACTCTGGTCCTTTCTTGCGGACCAGAAGATGTTCGGCCTGATGCTGGCAGGAAAGATGGGAGAAGAGATTGAGAGAATCCAGACAGAAAAAATCAAGTGACGAAATAAAGTCATAACATGCTTTGCGCGCCCATTATAATTATCGGCGAATTGCGGCTATTCGGGCGTAAACGCTATAGATATTTACAGAGCCATCAGAAACGGAGCGGCAATTGACTTATGAGAAAAATCTTTCTTTGCACAACGCTCGTCCTTCTTTTGCACGCGGCATCGGCTGCGCAAGGCACGCAGACGCAGCTAAAGATTTCGCTGAAACATGAAGGGGACTCATTGGAAGCGCAGACGCGCAGCCAACTGCAAAGGCTACTGTCTCAGTACGATTGCACTAGATATATCTTCACAAAAGAGATAATCATTGACCGCGAGGCGATTCCACACAGTCACCCGGTGCTGACGCTTCACACGCGGCATTTGAAAGACGATGAACTGCTTCTCTCCTCTTTTGTGCATGAGCAGATTCACTGGTTCTTAACCCAGCATAAGGATCAGACGGATCAGGCTATCAAAGAACTCAGGACCATATTCCCTAAAGTGCCGGTCGGCTTTCCGGCAGGCTCGGACAGCGAAGAGTCCACTTACCTGCACCTGCTTGTAAATACTCTTGAGTATCGCGCGGACAGAGAATTGCTCGGCGAGTTGAAGGCGCGCGAGGTGATGGAGTTTTGGGCTACGGACCATTACACATGGGTGTATAAGCAGGTGCTCGAAGAGGCTGACAAGATAAGGCCCTTGCTCAGAAAATACAGGCTCATCATTTGATGACAATGAAGAAGTAAAAAGAGGAGCAGGCGCGCGTATGAACGAAACTGCTGCGCATAGTGCGAAGCCTATGCCCGTTATCTTCTTCGGGCACGGCAATCCTATGAACGCACTGATGGAGAACGACTACACGCGCGGCTGGGCTGCCATAGGAAAGAAATGCCCGCGCCCGCGCGCAATAGTTTGCGTCTCCGCTCACTGGTATCTTCCGGGCACTGCGGTCACAGCGATGCATCGGCCTCGCACTATTCACGACTTCGGCGGCTTCCCGCGAGAGTTGTATGAAGTGAAGTATCCTGCGCCGGGTGACCCTTTGCTTGCGCGGCGCGTCGAGAGCCTTTTAGCTCCTGCGCCTGTCAGGTTGGATGAGCGTTGGGGGCTGGACCACGGAACATGGTCTGTGCTCTGCCATGTCTTTCCCGACGCAGATGTTCCCGTCATTCAACTCAGCATAGACGAAACTCAACCGGCAGAGTTTCATTACCGATTAGGAAAGCGTCTTGCGCCGTTGCGCGACGAAGGCATACTCATTGTCGGAAGCGGAAATCTGGTTCACAACCTGCACGCTTACGCATGGGGACGACACGCGGTTGAGCCGCTTGATTGGGCTGTTGGATTTGAAGAGCGTGCGCGTGAGCTATTGCTGACGGGCGATCATGGCCCGCTCATTAACTATGAGCGGCTTGGTCGAGACGCAATTCTCTCTGCACCCACGCCGGACCATTACCTGCCGCTGCTCTATGTGATCGCTCTACAGCGAGAGGATGAAGAGGTCAGCTTCCCTGTCGAAGGTTTCGACGGAGGCTCAATCTCAATGCTCACAGTACAAATAGGAAAAGACAGAAGGCAGTAGGCAGTCAGTTAAGGGTTGATGAAGAGAATCTTTACTGATAACTCTACGCCCGAACGAGCTAATACTTGCTGCCTACTGCTTACTGCCTACTGCTTTTCACCTTCGCTTCTTGCCGCCTCCGGTGATGCCGCCTATAAAACCTGTGACGGCTGAGGTCGCAGTGCTGATGAAGCCTTTTGAGCTTCCGCCTCTCTTACGGCCTCCGCCCTTCTTGTCTCTGCCTTTGGACGAGCCGCCCTTTGAGCCGCCACGTGCTCCGCCTTTCGAGCCGCCCTTCTTGCTTCCGCCTTTAGCGCCTCCACCTTTAGCGCCGCCTCTACCTTTCGAGCCGCCTGCGCCTTTACTTCCACCTTTGGAGCCGCCCTTCTTCGAGCCTCCTCCTGCAGCGCTGCGTTGCGCTCCGCCCTTAGCGCCGCCTTTGCCTCCGCCTTTGCCCGAAGCTTTGCCGCCGCCCTTTGAACTGCCTTTAGAGCCGCCCTTGCTTCCGCCGCGACCTGCTCCGCCTTTGGTGCTGCCCTTCGATCCGGCTTTCGATGCAGCGCCTTTCTTTGCTCCACTGCTGCCCGCGCTTCCGCGTCCGCCGCCAGCACTGCCGCCAGTCTTGGACGCGCCTTTGCTTCCACCTTTAGAGCCGCCACCGCCTTTTGAAGCACCGCCTCCGCCACCGCGTCCAGCGCCACCTCCGGCTCCGCCGCCGCTTCCGCTGCCTCCACCTGCACCGCTACTTGAGCCGCCGCCAGCACCGCCGCGACCGCCACTCGTGCTGCCTCCGCCGCCGGATGTGCCGCCACCGCCGCTGCTACCTCCTGTGCCGCCGCCACTCGTGCCTCCAGCGCCTACGCCGGTCGCGCGACCTATGGCCGTGCCGCCGCGACCTTCTTCACTGCCGCCTCCTCCTGCGCCACTTCCTCCAGCGCCCGGAGTTGAGCCGCCACCTGCGCCGCTCGTTCCACCGCCACCGCCTCCGGCAGTAGTCGAATCATCCCTGTTGTCACCATTTCCTTGATCAGCCATTGTTCTACTCCTTTTTCAAAGTTGAAAGACACTTAGTCTCAGAGGTTGAATTAGAACTACAATTGGCCTCTGTCCTGGTTTTCGTTTGAGAATAACACAACTTGCATGTAACTGTTCCTCACTTTCTTCATCTTCAAGAAAAAAATTTCTGACTACGTCTTTCATTTGCCCTCGAACATCGTCTGCCGTTATAAATAGCATTCAACTCGTTAACCGTTTTCGTGATGGAAGGTCTCTCTTCAGCATTAACAGTTTTGACGGCCATGATTACGCCCGCCGTGCTCGTTTCAGCCTGCGGGACTATGATCCTGTCCACTTCCACGCGGCTTGGTCGCGTAGTTGACCGCGTTCGCAACCTCTCAGACAAGCTTGAAGATTTGGCGAAGATTGAAGGCGAGGTGGAGTTACTGGAAGAGAGGCGCGCAATCATCTTCGCGCAACTCGATAAGCTGACGAGCCGAGCACGCATTCTGCAACGCTCACTGACAATCTTCTACCTTGCGCTCGGCGTCTTCGTCTCTACGAGCGTAGCCATAGGGATTGTCGCCATCACGAGCGCGCGATACAGTTGGATTCCTGTGGTCGTTGCTCTTACGGGCGCTGCGTTTCTCTTCTACGGCAGTGTTCTTCTAATCTTCGAGGCACGGCTCGCACTGACTACGATTCACATGGAGATGGATTTCATCTGGCGCTTCACCAAACACTTCGCCCCGCGTGATGTGGTAGAGCAGCACAAGCCGCACTACGTCCATTTTAGAAAGCATGAGTAGAAGCAGGAGTCAGGAGACAGAGCCGAAGCCGCGCCCTCTTACCTTCGCTTTTTTGAAGCACAGTTCTTTTTGCGCGAATCGTTGAGAGGATAGCCTTACTCTCAGAATCATATCAAGCTCCGCCAGGTATCTTTCAGAATGCTTGAATGAACCCTTCTCTTTGACCGATCAGACCTTTTTGAATGAATGACGGTGCGGGACTAATTTACAAAATCCTTAGATATTTCAAGGAAAGTAAGAGACCCGGCACTTGGCATCGCAGTTGCCATTAGGAATTCAGTGGAGAGTGCCCCCGCCCTTTTTAGCAATTGCCCCGGTTTAGCCTCAAACGAATCTTTAAGCGTTGATAGGAAGCGAAATGGATAATTACCGTTTTCACTCAAGGTTCATGCAAGCAGTCATGGGTTTAGGCTGCGCGGCGATATTGGTCTCTTTGTACAGGTGGCAGTTGGCTCAGCCTATTGCGCCCGTTCTGATCCTGGCGCTTCCGGCTCTGGCGATCTGCTCACGCTTTCTGATTCCGATTCCCGGCAAACTCGGTCGTATCTCTCTTATCAACAGTTTCGTTCTGCTCGCTCTCTTACTTTTCGGAGGCGAGGCTGCCGTTCTATTTGCTGCACTGACTTCCCTGAGTTTGTCGCTGCATATTGGCAGAGACAATCAGCGCGCCATTTTCGATTCCGCAGTCGCAACCCTGTCCGCCTTTCTAGTCGTGTGGATGGTTCGCTTCACTTCAGGGCCAATCCTGGAGCCTGGCTTTAAGACTCACCCTCTGAACTCCTTTAAGGCTCTCTTTGTTGCGGCGCTCATACAGGCAGCCGTCAGCGCGGCGATTACAGTAATCGGCGAAGCATACAAGATTCAGCAATCGGTCTGGGGAAAGCGTGTGACGCTGCTGGTCTGGACAGCCGCGACCTATCAGGCGGGCGCGCTCTGTGCTTACCTCTGCGCGAGTCTAATCTACGGCGTCGGCATCAGCGCATTCATCGGCGCTGTCGCGGCAGCCTCTATTCTTTTTTTCGCATGGGGGGAATTCCGACAAGAGGCGAAGGCTGTATCTACAACATCCAAGAACGGTAGCGGCCTCAAGGAAAACCCTGAGCGTTTCCGCAGCGCTTTCGATCACGCCGCAATCGGAATGGCGCTGGTCTCACCCGAAGGGCGTTGGCTTCAGGTGAATCACGCGCTGTGCGCTCTTCTAGGCTACTCTGAAAAGGAGTTGATGGCGACCGATTATCTGAAGGTCGTACACCCTAGCGATCTGAGTGCAGTCATGGCGAGCATTAAGGATTTAATGCGTGGCAAACTCGCTTCCTGCCAGATGGAGAAACGTTACATACATAAGCTGGGACATGATGTCTGGACACTCTGGAGCGCTTCGCTTGCCAGAGATGCTTACACGAAATCGCCGCACCTTATCTTCCAGATACAGAACATAACTGGCCGCAAGCAGGCCGAAGAGAGGCTCATACACGACGCCTTCCACGACTCATTGACGAAACTGCCCAACCGCGCCCTCTTGATAGATCACCTCAAACTCGCTCTTGCCCGCACCGAAAGAAACGAGAAGGCCATGTTCGCTGTCATCTATCTTGACCTTGACCGTTTCAAGGTCATCAACGACAGCCTCGGCCACATGATTGGCGACCAACTCTTGATCGGAATGGCTCGCAGGCTTGAGAACATCCTGCGTCCGGCTGATACGATTGCGCGGCTGGGTGGCGACGAGTTCACGATTCTTTTGGAAGACGTGGTGGACCGTAATTATGTAATCCAGATCGCGGAGCGTATTCAGAAGGAGTTGTCGGCTCCCTTCTCCTTAAACGGGCGCGAAGTTTTCACGACCGTGAGTATAGGAATCGCCATTAGCTCGAACGAATACAAACAGACAGAGGATATTCTGCGCGATGCGGACACGGCCATGTACCGCGCCAAGTCGCTCGGAAAAGCGCGTTACGAAATTTTTGACAAAGGGATGCACGACCAGGCCACGAAGCTCTTGCAGTTGGAGACGGATATGCGCCGTGCGCTTGAGCGCGAAGAGTTCTTTGTCTTCTACCAGCCGATTTCGTCTCTTGAGACCGGAGAATTGCGCGGCTTTGAGGCGCTGGTCCGGTGGCGACATTCGACGCGCGGGTTCATCTCGCCAAGCGAGTTCATCCCCATCGCTGAAGAGACCGGCATGATAGTTCAGATCGGCGAGTACGTTTTAAGAGAAGCGTGTCGGCAGATGCAGCGTTGGCATTGCATATTGCCGTCCGACCCGCCGCTCTTTATGAGCGTGAACCTTTCGGTCAAGCAGTTTTCGCAGCCCGATTTAATCGAGAGGGTTGTTGATATACTGAAGGAGACTAAGTTTGATCCGAAGTACCTGAAATTGGAGATTACGGAAAGCGCTGTGATGGAGAACGTAGAGACTGCGACAGATATTCTCAACCGCCTTCGCGCGCTCGGCCTGCGCGTTTCGATGGACGACTTCGGCACGGGCTATTCGTCTCTCTCTCATCTAAGACGTTTTCCGATAGATACTCTTAAGATTGATCGCTCGTTTGTTAATCAGATGACGGAAGACGTTGAGAACGCCGAAATTGTACGCACGATTGTCGGTCTGGCGCAGAATCTTGGAATGGATTTGGTAGCCGAAGGCGTAGAGACGCCGGACCAGGTTGAGATGCTGAAATCTCTGGGCTGTGAATACGGGCAGGGCTACTTCTTCGCTAAACCTCTGGACTATCAGCGCGCCGAGCAATACATCTGCGAAACCTATTCACCTCTGGCAATCGCTTTAGATGATCTGGAGGCGAGCATAGTCAATTAGAATCTGGTTTGAGAATTTCGCTTAACCTTTATCCTTCAGTTGCTGTATTGTGTTTTTACAATTTCACTTCTTTAGGAGATAAGGTTATGCGTTTATTCAATCGGTACAGTCTCTCGGTTTTCTTCCTCCTACTCTTTCAAACATTGGCGCTCAACGCTCAAACTACGTCCGGCTACCACGTGACGAAGACGGTCAAGCTAGGCGGCGAAGGCGGGTGGGATGATCTAACTTTTGACGCGAAGCGAAATCGCGTCTTTATCTCGCGCGGGACACACGTGATGGTCGTGGATGCGGATTCGGGCGCAGTGGTCGGCGACATTCCAGACACGGCGGGCGTACACGCCATCGCTCTCGTTCAAGATATGGACAAAGGCTACACGAGCAACGGTCGCGCTTCGACAGTGACGGTCTTTGATCTGAAGACGCTCAAGGTCTTGAAACAGATTCCCGTAGGACAAAACCCTGACGCCATGATTTACGATCCTGCGTCAAAGCGTGTCTTCAGCTTTAACGGCGCGAGCAAGGACGCGACGGCGATTGACGTAAAGATGGACACGGTCGCTGGAACAGTTGCGCTGGATGGCAAGCCTGAGTTTGCCGCAACAGATGAGAAGGGGCACGTCTATGTCAATCTGGAAGACAAGAGCATGATTGCAGAGATTGATTCACAAAAGCTTACGGTCATGAATCGCTGGCCGCTCGCTCCATGCGAGGAGCCATCTGGAATAGCGATTGATCGCAAGCATCGTCGTCTATTCTCCAACTGCTCGAATAAGACGATGGCCGTCACGGATGCAGACAGCGGGAAAGTAGTCGCTACAGTTCCAATCGGCGCGGGCGTTGATGGCGCAGGCTTTGATCCTGATACAGGTTTTGCTTTCAGTTCCAATGGCGGCGACGGCACGTTGACCCTTGTGCATGAAGACTCTCCCGATAAGTTCAACGTCGTGGATAATGTGCAGACGCAAAGAGGCGCACGCACGATGACGATTGATGCGAAGAATCATAAAGTCTTTCTGGTGACAGCCGAGTTCGGTCAAGCGCCTCAACCGACTAAGGAGCAGCCCAGACCGCGCAGACCTGTAGTGCCTGGATCGTTTACGTTTTTGATCGTGAGTAAATAAGCGTGCTCTCCTTAATGTAGGATTAAGAGGTCTGTCCGAATTGCTCAGTCTCGGTTCTTACCCTTGAGTTGTTAGACGCGCAGATTGTGGTTTCAGAGCGAGTGTGGTTTACGAACTCTGGTCTGGACTTGAGAATTCAAGCGCTAACCCGGTCTCTTCCGAAGGGGTGTAAGGAATGTTTACAAAAGTTTCGCAACCGAACACTCTTTCCACGGTCCGGCATTCGTTCATCAGGCTCTTAATTTCTCTTTCGATAAAAGTTACAGGGAGCGCGCATCCTTATCCTGCAATGGCATGAGAGGTGCAATCTATTTCGGTGGAACAAGGGGCTGAAGCTTGGCAGTTCTTCGCGAGAACCGAACTTGCCAGTGAGTTGTAGGCCCCAGGAAATCAGTTCTTAAAAGGGCGTTGATGTTCGCGCCTGTAGTGGGCTTGGGGGAGCCTGCTCAGGCACATCGACGCCCCATTTCTTTTCAAAGAAGATCATCGCGCTTCGTCTTGAGCGGTGAATTTCAATCTCAGGACTCAAGCGTTGTTTATCCTGATAATAGTCCCTTCAATCACCTGTCAAATCTCTGCCTGTGCTCGATGGAATTGAGGAAGCCGTTACCAACACTCTGTAATCGCCTTGATTCAATGTCTGAATCCAGAAGAGGTCAGGCTACTCCCGCCAAACGAGCGCGACACTTTTTGTTTAAGCTTCGAGAACGAGAGCGGGGATGAGCGTTTCGCTGAGTTATTTATTCAGTTTTGATTCGATCCGACGGTCGGGAATCAACCACATGAGCGCCACAAAGACATATAGCCCATTCGAGATAAACTGGTGTACGAAGGCCAGAGGGATCGCAAGAATATAACAAAAGAGCGAAAGCTTGCCCTTCACATCCTTGCCCACCGCCGCAGCGAGTCTAGCGTTGGCCTCGTGCTCCCGAACGATCATGGTTTGCAGAATCGTGTACGAGATGGCAGCAAATAGCATTACCACGCCGTAGATGGCCGTCGGCACCGAGGCGAAGTTATTCTCTCCCATCCAGCCCGTAACAAACGGCACGAGCGAGAGCCAGAACAGCAGATGCATGTTCGCCCAGAGAATCTTCCCGTTGATGCGGTCAGTGGCGGCGAGCATGTGGTGATGGTTGTTCCAGTAGATGCCCAGATTGACGAAACTCAGAACGTAAATCAGGAAGATAGGCAGTAAGGGTCGCAGCGCCGCCAAATCTGCGCCCTGCGGCACACGGAGTTCCAAGACCATTATGGTAATCAGGATGGCTATTACGCCGTCACTGAATGCTTCGAGCCGCCCTTTATCCATTGACCTCTACATGCCTGCCTTCGAGTTCGCTAAAACATGCATCACATCTCGTGCTTCCCACTCCGCAACGATCCCATTTATAACGACTCAAACTTATGTTGCCGCTCCCGCACGCTCGAACAGATTAAATCCAAGGAATGAATTAAGAACCTTCTTTCATAAAGCAGCTTCAAGTCTTATTAAGAAAGTCTCTACACTCGAATGCCTTGATGAGCGCGGGCGGCGGAGGCTATAGTAAACTCTGCTTGACTAATAAGTCACACAGCAATGCCGATGCAGCCGGATGAGCTATAGTTAATTGCAGAGGAAACAATCTTAGGGGAAGCCCTAATATGATCCAAAAGGCTCGACAGCTTTTGACGGCTTTTTAGGTAAATGGGGCAACACAATTTGATACCTTTTCCCGCAGCAGGAAACGGCCATTAGAACCATCAGTGAAGGCGAATTTAGACGAGAGCAGAGGGCAGTATGACAGCGGAGTATCAGCCAAATTACTTAGCTTTATATGAGTCTGGAGAGCTTGAAAAAGGGTAGAGGCTCTTGAGAAACTATTATTTAGCTGTACCGTTTGCCCGCTCGATTGCGGCAACAACAGGATAGAAAATGAGCTTGCCAGGTGCTATTCCGGGAGGCTTCCTGTTGTTAGCTCTTACATTCAGCACTTTGGCGAAGAGCCTGCGCTCGTTGGAAAAGCTGGCGCTGGCAATATCTTCTTCGGCTACTATTATCTGCGCAAACAACTCCTATAAATACATCGATTTATGAATCTGGATTTTAATGGTTGACGGATTATTGACGGCTTTAATATAGGCATGATTTCTGTCGTAGCATAAACAGACACAAGATATGAATATCAAACCTATCAGTTTGAGTTCTCTGATGAATCCGCCATTTATCCGCCATTTCCCCCAACTCGCCCGCCAGCCAGCAAATATCTAGCTGACTTTTTCTGGCCTTTCTTGACCAAGACTTTCTTTGAGACCAAATCAAGGTCTCTGAGGGCTGTCCTACTGCAAACTCCTGTCACTGAATTGATTGTCTGTAAGCTGTTGAGAATTATTGGAGGCATTGACCGGAATCGAACCAATGAATAAAGGTTTTGCAGACTTTTCTAACTATGTATCACTGAGTGTTACTGAGTATCATGGGCGTGTAAAATTTGGCTTTTTCATCTCATCAAACACTCCATGACACTCAGTAGAAGCAGGTACTACCCACAAAAGTCCCCATAGTGTTGCTTGCTCATCTAATTATCTCCACTCCCTTAGATGAGGCTTTCAATTTCCGAAATTTTTTCAAGAGTAAGACCAAGACGTTCTGCCAAGTTTGTAAAACGTGAGTCTGAGCGAAGGGGAGTAAATCGCGGCTCCATTAACCAAGGTGCCCAGAAATCTCGTTCCTGATAAGCCCTCTCTAAACAGCTAAACGCCCGGTCGTGTTCACCTAGTCCGGTGTAGATAAATGCGATGAAGTATGATGAGATATATCGCTGCGCCGAGAACCGGTGCAAATCATCAAGTATCTCTCGCGCCTCGCAGTATCTACCCGCCACAGCGAGGGCATGACCGAGCGTCGTCAATGCGAAGACGCTGGCGGGAGCCAGGGCGACGGCCTTTTGTGCGCAATCAATCGCTTCGCCATATCTATTCTCCAGTATCCAATGCGTCGCCAGCGCACAGTATGGCGGAGCAAAGCGCGGCTCTATCTCTAGTGTTCTTAAGCACTGTTCTTGGGCTTCTTCGTAGTAGCCGGCGACATAATAAGCGAAGGCAACCGTCATGTTGACGAAGAGTGAGAATGGTTCTATCTCCAGCGCGCGCTTGGCTTCGGCCAATCCCGCCTCAGCACGTGCTGTCCACGCGAGAAGAAAGAAATGCCATTGGTGTGCTGTCGAAAGATTCGGATTAAGTTCAATAGCTCGCTTGAATGCTCGCTCGGCCCCCTGCCAGTCATAGTCATGCGACATCATTGCGATTGCCAGTGGCGGATAAGCTTCGGCCAGTTCCGCGTCTATCTCCAAAGCGCTCCGCGCAGCAGCTTTGGCTTTGAGAAAATAGTTCTGCGGCAAATCCTCGCCGTGGTCGCTGAGGCCTAGCTGGATGTAGCAATCTGCGATTCCGGCGTAAGCCAGCGCGTAAGAAGGATCGAGGTCAGCCGCCCGTTGAAAGTAACGAATGGCCTTCTGCAAATCTTCCGCAATGAACTTATTCCAGAAGTAGCGTCCCTTCAAATATAGACCATAAGCCTCCGTGTTCTGCGTGTAACGCCTACTAAGCCGCCTCTTATCATCGCTTGTCAGTCGTAGGCGAAGTCGCTCCGAAATCTCGTGTGCGATCTCTTCCTGCACGGCCAGAATGTCTGAGGAAGGGCGATCAAACTGCGCGCCCCAGATTTGCGAGCCGTCGGTTATCTTGATTAACTCTGCCCTGATGATTAGCTTCTCACCGAGTTGAATCACTTTTCCTCTTAGCAAACTGTCGGCGTTGAGCGCGCGACCAATCTCCTGTGCATCAATCTCCCGCCCTTTGTAACGAAAGACGGTGCTGCTCGCCAGCACGAGCAACTGAGGCAACTGCGACAGATTGTTAATGATGCTTTCCGTGATTCCGTCCGTAAGATACTCCGCCTGTGGGTCGGACGTGGCGTTGATGAAAGGCAGCACGGCGAGCGCATACTCTCGTTGCACTCGCGTCTTCTCTGGCACGGGCGCTCTTTTTTCATCCGACGCTTCAATCATGCGCACGCTGGCGACGAAGCGATAGCCGCGCTTCGGAATAGTCTCTATGTACTGAGAGCCGTTCTCTTCCGACTTGAGAGATTGTCGCAGGAATGAGACGTGACGATGCAGCGTTCCCTCTTCGATGAAGATGCCCTTCCAGATGCGCTTTAATAACTCTTCTTTGGTGAGAACGCACCCACCGGATTCCATAAAGGCGCGCAGCAACTCGATTGATTTAGGCGTGAGCGAGACGAGCTGGCCGTTGCGCTTGAACAGTAACCCTTGCCTTGCGTCGAAGCGAAAGCCTCCGAACTCATAGATGGGCGAATCGAGCGGTGACATGCGAGAGTTTTGTGAGCGCCAGTGATGGCCTCCATCAATTTTCCGAAATTTTTCCGACCTTGCTTCAGGACAAAGCGTGTAGCCTCGCGTTTGAATATGGCAAAGAAGAATTGGGCTAACAGTCTTATAGAGGTCAAAAGCCTGAGCTTGCACGGCGCGCTTGCCGTAGATCGAAAACCGGAAGGATTCTACGACAGGCTTGTTGGAGAAGACAACATTGGTGGCGGGAAACGGGCAAGCCATATCACAAAGGTAGTGAGAAGGAGAGACGATGCGAAAAGAGGTCCTAACATTTAATGCTTGCTTATTTCTTTTATGGGCGGTGCCCTTCGTCCCGGCGCGGCAACAGGTCTCTCCATCAGAGGCCGCGCCGGTTCAGATACAATCGAATGATGTAACTTTCAGCTTCGGCGAAGGCCGCTACTTTATTGACGGCAAAGCGCCGAGAGGGTTCAATGAGTTTGAGTACCTCTACCTAGAAGGCGGCTCTTTCAAGCTTTCGCCGGACAAAAAACGTATGGTCACGGACTCGCCAGCTGCTCTTAAGGGTGAGCTTTATAAAGGCCGTCGCAAGTTTAAGCTGAGGAAGGCGACGATGGAAGGTGATGCGCTCACGTTCGAGTCGCAGGCCGTCGCTGGCCTTAGCTTTCAGTTCAGTGGAACGGTCTTCAATGCGAGACCCCCAAGTGACGCGGATGCCGAAATCGGCATTAAAGGACGCTTATCTAAATGGATGAACGGGAAGAAAGTCGCAGAGGCGCTAGTGACTTTCTCCTACCTTGAGCCTGAAGACTAGGAGATTCCAGCCGTGAAAAAGAATCGGTTAATGTCCATCTTCTTAATGTTGCCGATGAGCGTCGTCTTGATTCTCGCAGGCGTCTGCGTTCGCGCGCAGAGTGTTTATGGCGAGTACGCAACGCGCGACGGTTTGCGGTTACTGGAAATCGGTAAGGCGCTGGCAAAAGTGCCGGAGACGGGCGCGCGACCGGAAGATTACGTCCCGCCGCATTGGACGATCACAGACCGCGCCGAAGGCGATTTGAACGGGGATGGGATCGAGGATTTCGCCTTCACGCTGATGCTAGATGAAAAGGACGCGAAATACATCGAGTCGCTCAAACAGCTTAGCCCTGACGCCTCATGGATTGACCAGACCTTTATCATCGTCGTCATAGATTCACGCGGTGATAGGAAGCTGCACTTGAACACAATCAATTACAACCTCTACGGCGACGCTGAAACGCCAGCGCGCAACGGCGATGCGCGAGACGAATTTAAATTGTCCATGAAGCAAAACGTACTCAGCGTGAAGATCGAGTATGGCGGGTCGCTTCGCTCAAGCGCAACGTTTCTTTTCCGCGAAGAGAAACCTACTGGCGGCGATCTTCTGCTAATCGGTTTCGAGTACGCAAGCTTCTGCGTCACGCCTTCAAACGATTGCCCCGGCTGGCGTATGAGCGAAAACTATCTGACCAACACGCGCGTTGAAACCAACTACAGATTGCAGGGAGCAAGAACAGTCGGCGCGAACAAGCAAACGCAAATCGCGTCGGTCAAGGTCGAATTCATGGATGCACGTCTGAACGAGCGTAACAAGAAAGGCGACATGCGCCCGTTTTGAAGAATTACGGGGAGAGAAAATCATGCGGAAACGAAATCTGATTCTCATGGCCTGTCTGTTTGTTTTGTGCTCGGCATTTTTGGTTTGAGGGTGAGCAGCGAGCGTCCGGTGGATAAACTTTTCGTGGTATGAGCGGCTCGCGCGCTGCTATCAAATGGCTTTGGGAGACATCTGGAGGATAAATCATGGATAATATCAACTACATTTACTGGATCGGCCCGATCATCGCGGTCATTGCCATAGCAGTTGTACTGCTGCGCGTGGTCTTGCCCATTTTTCGTCTGAAGTCACAGACGAATACTCTGCTTGCCACAGGCATTCCGGCGGAGGCCACCGTGCTCAATGCAGCGCAGACGGGATCGAAGCTGACCATCGGCGGTCAAGAGCAATACGGCGTGGCCTTGACGCTCGAAGTGCGAGCGCCGGGACGCGCGCCTTACGCGACGCAGACTCAAGCGTTCATCTCTATCTTACAGCTTTCGCAGATTCAGC
>QHXM01000278.1 GCA_003222945.1 Acidobacteriota bacterium | reverse complement strand
ACGTGGTCGTCGTCTTCCCGTTCGTGCCCGTTATGCCCACAAGCTGAAGCTCGCGCGAGGGGTGATTGTGAACCTCCGCCGCCGCCAGAGCCATCGCGCGACGTATCTCCTCGACCTGAATCCAAGCGCCGTCGAATTTTTCGGGCGCTTCCAATTCTGAAATCACGCCGACAGCTCCCTGCTTCATCACCTGATCTATAAAGCGATGTGCGTCTAATTCTGCGCCGCGCACGGCTGCAAATAAACTTCCCTCATGCGCTTTTCTAGAATCATGCGTCACGTCCGTAACTAACGCGTCCTCGTCTCCGGTCAACAATCGGTTCACCGCTTCAGCCACTTTTTCTAACGTGAGTGCTCCGTGCGAAAGCAAAGTCGTCTTTCAACTCTTTCAATAGTTTCATTGCGCACTTGTTGGAAAACAACAATGCCCGCGTGACTTTCTGGCGGATATTTATCTACATCAGCGAAACCCTTATCGAGTGTGAATAAGATGCGGTCTTCTGTAGATGCTTGATAAAGCAGAAGCGTGTCGCTTGCCTTGCTCAATCCTTCTTCTCTAGCGCTTCTTGCATCATGTCCCAACTCTTTAAGAATTTCTGTAAGGTAGGGCGAGAGATTATGGTCGAGTTTGATTTTCATCCGCGGTTTGAATAGGCGATTGCGGCATCAACGTCATCGCGTGTGAGGTCTGGACAACGCAGCAGAATGTCATCCACTGACATACCGCCTTTAAGCGAATTGATAATCGTAGAGACCATTATCCTCATTCCGCGAATACACGGCTCGCCATGACAGACGCTATCGTTAACAGTCACTCGCTTTAACAGGCTGAACATTCTGCTTTCGGAGAGTTCAGGCTGTGCAATCTTAGTTTCAGGCATCGCTGGCTAACCACCTCGCTTTATAGTGTAGCTTTTATCATTGTGCGTTACAATCGAAGAGCATGTTGCTCGCGCTCGTCTGGCTTAACCTTAAAAGTTGAAGTCTTGGGTTCATCTTAAAACGATTCTGTGTGCCATTACTAAGTTCCTGAATTCTACTTTTTGTAGGAGCCTCAATGAAATCAACCATCGTCATCAGTTCACTCTTGAGCATATCCGCCCTCTTCTCTTCAACACTTCTGCACAGCGAGCCAACGCCTCCGCCGCAGTACGACATTCTAATCAAGAACGGTCGCGTTGTTGACGGCACTGGTCGCGCGGGCTTCGTTGCGGACGTTGCTATCAAAGGCGACCGCATAGCGCGAATTGGGAAATTAGGGAATGCGCGTGCGCGTCGCGTGATTGATGCCAAAGGCTTAGTGGTCGCGCCCGGCTTCATAGATTTGCTCGGCCAGTCCGAGACAAACCTTCTGATTGACCCGCGCGCTATGAGCAAGGTCATGATGGGCGTGACAACCGAGATTACAGGCGAAGGCAATTCCGCCGCGCCGACAAACCCGCCGACAACAGATGAACTCATTCAGATGCGCCGTCTCGTTGCAGAGGCTATGGAAGATGGCGCGCTAGGTCTTTCGACTTCGCTTCAATACGTGCCCGCGCGGTTTGCAAAGACGAATGAGATTGTTGAGCTTGCTATGGTCGCCGAGCGTTACGGCGGCATCTACGCCACACATCAACGCTCCGAAGCAAACGCGCTCGATTCATCGCTCGCCGAAGTCTTCGAGATAGGACGCCGCGCGCACATTCCTGTAGAAATCTGGCATCTCAAAACCGCCTACAAAAAGAACTGGGGACGAATGCCCGAAATCCTGAAGCGCATAGAGGCTGCGCGAGCGAGCGGCTTGAAAATCAACGCAAACGTTTATCCTTACACGGCTGCGAGCACTGCGCTCACGGCCTGCCTTCCGCCCTGGGCTTTGGAAGGCGGCAACGAGCGTATGCTCGAACGCCTTCGAGATTCAAAAACGCGCGAACGCCTGAAGCGCGAGATCATGACGGACTCAAAGGATTGGGAGAATATCTTTCTAGGAAGCGGAGGCGGAAGCGGCGTGCTCATTAGCTCCGTCGTTTATCCTGAACTCGAAAACCTTCAGGGCAAACGCATCTCTGAAATCGCAGCCGACGAGAAGAAGGATGACTTGGACGCGCTCTTTGATCTTATCCTCGCGGACAAAGGCGAGACGAGCGCCATCTACTTCATGATGTCCGAAGACGACCTGCGCGCTGCGCTTCGCTCGCCCTTCGTAGCAATCTGCACGGACAGCGGAGCGCGTGCGATTGATGGTCCGCTCTCCACAGCCAAAGGCCACCCGCGCGGCTGGGGTTCTTACCCACGCATACTCTCGCGCTACGTCCGCGACGAGCATCTACTGACGATCGAAGAAGCGGTCCACAAGATGACGGGACTCTCAGCCGAGCGCGTCGGCTTGAAAGATCGCGGGACCTTGCGCCAGGGCGCATACGCAGACATCACAATCTTCGACCCGCAAACCGTGCGTGACCGCTCAACCTTCGAGAACCCGAACCAATACCCCGAATGCATCCCCTACGTCATCATCAACGGCCAGATAAGCGTCGATGGCGGCCAACGCACGAAAGCTCTTTCAGGCCGTGTGCTTCGCGGACCGGGATACAAAAAGCAAGGATAAAAACGGGTCGTCTTTTTCAAAAAACGGCAGGAATTCAATAGATTTGCTCAAAGATTAAGAGAACCTCTGTAAAGATTGCTCCAATCTCTAAAGCGTTTACTTCGATCTTTGTAGAGATTGCTCCAATTCCCACAAGAATTGAAGCAATCCCAAAGGAATCAGAGTAATCCCTACACATTTAAGAGTAATTCCTGATGAGGTCAGAGCAATCTCTACAGGATTAAAGAAATCCTTACGGGATTACTCCAATCCCAGCAGGTTTACTCCAATCTCTGTAGAGATTGCTCTGATCTTTGTAGAGATTGCTCCAATCTCAGTGAGATTACTCCGATCTCTGTAGGGATTACTCTAAACCGAGAAGAGTTGGACTATTTCTTGTGGGAATTAGAGCAAATTCAGTGGGGATTTCTCTAATTTCTTTAGAGACAACGCGCTATTGCTTTGTCTTTTTGAACTCTAAGTAGGCTTCATAGAAGCGTTCTGGCTTCTTCATGACGTAAACCCATATCGGATTCCCCGCTTCATTGATTTTATCGCCCTTAATATGTTCGGCATCGCTCCAACTCGGATATGTCGGATCGCGCGCAATCAGAAAATTACTAAAGGCAAGTAACTCTTCTTTAGACATCTGAATTTTATATCGAACCCAAAGCGTGTCCTTTACGCTGTTGTCAACATCATTGATGCCTTTAATCCATCCAAGATTTAATGCCGTAAAGTCATAGCGTTCGTATTTAGACCATTTGACTTCATCCTTCTGACTATAACCCGCCATGCGCATTCGCTTGACGACCCCTTCGAGCGAGTCCACTGCGCGTCTGCCTTCCTCAGTGCCCCGCAGTCGGACAACACGGTGATCGAGAACATCAAGCAGCATCAACACGGCGTCGAAGCGTTCGCCCTTGTTTCCACTCCTGCCCGAAGCGCGCGTCGGATCGTATTCATCTAAAATCTCAATAATGCGCGGCAACGCAGCAAGACCGTCACGCCAAATGTATTTCTCGATTAACTCGCCCTGGTTATCATCCAGGTCGAAGCGGTGGTTAACCTGCTCATAGCACCACTCATCCACTCGCTGAGCGGGCGTCATCCGCGCAATTTCAGCTTCTGATTTATGCTTAAAGGGCGCATAAATGCCGAGCGGCGCAGAACTCGAACACAAAGGCAGGGCGATAATGAATAAAAGAAGAGCGAAAGCTTTCTTAATCATTCATTCGTCCCTCATCGTTGCCGCCTTCATCCCTGCTCTTCACGCTGCTTCGCCGTGACGGATTCTTTCTACGCGGCGTATCTTGGTGACGAAGGCTTGCGCTACGTCTGACTTGAAAAGCTCTCTAGTCTCAACCTCGTCATCCGTCACAGGCGTTATTGCAAGGTCCATATACTCTTTGCGCGAGGGGTCGCGTTTGACTTTGCGGTAGATTGAGCGAAGGTCTAGGTATAGATCAATCCAGCGCATCTGCTTCGCAAGAGTTTCGATGAAATATTTCGGGTAGAAGGTGAGCGGGGATTCAAGCGGTTGGCCGGAGCGGCGCGTGCGGCGCACCTTCATGCGAAGGAAGCCGCCTTCGAGTGGGTGGATGCCTTCTATGCCGATGCAGCCTTTGAACCAAGTTATCAGAAAGAGCGCCTTGCCCGGACTGACGCCCGTAGCAATCGCGCGGCGCAGGATTGTCTCTATGTGCTCGTCCGTGTAGTAGGTCTCCCATGCATCTCGATAAACCTGCTTCCACTCTTCAATCGTCATGCGTGGATGCCCCGCGACTGCGTGATTCAGGTCGTACTTGTTCATGTCCGGGTCCATCCACGAACCAGCCTCGTGCAGCTTGCGATGATCCTCTGAACCGGGCAGCGGCGTGAGATAAAAGAATTCCAGAAGATCAACGGGCAACTCTTTCTGTATGACACGTATGTCGTGAAGGATTTCGTCGGGCGTGTCGTTGGGAAAGCCAAGGATGTAGCCGCAGTAGGTCAGCACGCGCGCCTTCTTCCACGCAAGAAGCATCTTGCGATACTCGGTTATCTTGTTCTGCTGTTTCTTAGCCCCCAGAAGATTGTCCGGGTTGATGTTCTCAAGACCTATGAAGACGCGCTTGACTCCGGCACGCGCAGACTTCTCTATAAAGTTCGGAAGGCGATGGCAGAGCGTGTCCACCTGTATGATGAAATTTATCTTGAGACCTTCCGTCTCGCGTAAAATTATCAG
>QHXM01000245.1 GCA_003222945.1 Acidobacteriota bacterium | reverse complement strand
AGCCCTTGAGACCCTAGGATTGCTTAATGAAAGGGGTGCCATAACTGCATATGCTAAATATGATAGGGAAATTGGATTTAGTAAATCTGTGCTGAAGAAACTTGCTATCGCTTGCTCCAAATATGATATCAAGAGCGTGCATGAAATCTTGGTCAGAGGCACTGGCTCATGGAAAAAAGGTACGATTGAGCTTAGAGATATAGAAGAGTCCATTTACTATACAAAGAGCGTAATGGGCGCAATCGAAAGCATTATAAACTTATTTAGTAAGCCTCCAAATAACTTCGTAGTTGTCGTAGATGATCTAGATAAAGGAACAGACATAGGAGACATTAATGAGATTATTCAAGATACGCGACAACTTATTGAGCTAGGTTGCGCCATCATACTACCCGGACATAGTTTTGGCCCCACTGCCGGATTTAGCTCAAGTGCCGATATACTTTATCCATTACCATTGAAGCCGCTTTCGGAATCTGAACTCGTTGAAATGATGGGACGATATTTGGATTTAGCACGGGATAATGTTACTGATACTAATATAACTACCCATCCCTTTACGTTAAGTGCTGCCAATCTAATTGCAAATGGTATTGCTGGGTTTGAACTTACGCCGCGCATTTTCAACTTTGCTTGTCAACTCCTGTTGGATCAGGCTGCAGATGAAGCCGCAGGGTATATTGATGAGCAGTTTGTTATCGACCGATGGAGCAAAGTTGCTGAAATCTTCCTAATGAAGACTTTACGCGAAGAGGATAAAAGATACCTTGAGGTTATATACAAAAATGGCGGGATGTTGTCTGAGGACACAAGGGAGCCGATAAAACAGATCGGAGGGAAATTCGCTGAGTACGGTCAGGTGCGCAATATTCTTGCTAAACTTATACAAGAGAATGTATTGATTGAACGGGTAGAAAATGGTAAGAGGAGAATGACACCGAATCCTATGATTGATAAACGGGATTTCTTTTTCATTCGCTGAGCATTACCAAATGAAACTGGCTTATAAATGGATGACCTTCAAAAACAAATCAGTGAACAGCTTGAAACAGAAGATATTTCTTACTGGCTGAAAGTAAAGCGAGAGTCAAACATAGAATCATTGAAGCCCCTTGAAGAGGCAGCTAAACAGATTGTTGTTATAACGAGCCTATTACAAGGTATATATTTTGCCGCGATCTCCTTCAGTGACATAAAAAAAGTAAATAACACTACGAATTTGTGGTTTGAGATATTCATTTTCTTTTCATTAGTCACCATTGGCTTTTGGATGACTAGTTTATATTTTGCTACTCGCGTATTCGTTCCTGAAGTCTATAATGCTAGTTCAAAGCAAGCTGATTTAGCTGAACAGGTAAAGGAAATCCGTATAGCATATAATAAAACATCGGCTTATAAACATGAAAAGTTAAAGAAAGCTGTTAAATTGTTATGGCTTAGCTTCTTTCCATTTACAGTTAATATTTATATCTATTTGGCTTTTCTACCAGTCCCGCCGCCAAAATGAGCTTATATGGTTAAGCACCGCTTGTTGATCGATTTCAATCATGTGCCGAACTAAAGTCCCAACGTATATGCATTACCGAGCATAGATAGTGATGTGGTCGAGGGGAGCGCGATAGGTAGCGCGAGCGCGTGCGCTCTGGTTGGAGGCGGGCGTGATTGCATGGTAAGCGGCTGAGATTGCATTGGAAGTTTCTCTGCTTCCAATGGAAGATGGCTTGCTTGGAACGTAAGCAGACGAAATTCCTTTATAAGCAGCCGTGCTTCCGTTGGAAGATGACGAACTTCCAATGGAAGATGACGAACTTGCATTGGAAGCAAGCAAACTTCCAATGGAAGCAGACGAAATTGTATTGGAAGCACGCCTGCTTCCATTGGAAGCAAGACAACTTCCAATGGAAGCAGGCGTGCTTTCTTTGGAAGCAGGCGTGATTTTAAGGCTGGCGGGCACGCTTTTATCGTAGTAAATGCAGATTTTCGGGGATTTTAAGCGTTTTCACGTATCAGCCGTGTTGAGCGGCAAATTTTGTTGTTGCGCGGCGTAAGTCTTGGGTATAGAATGCGCGGGTTTTCACGGGGCTTTTTACCCGCAAGGCGTTCTTTCGGCATTATCGTTCTATTAACCCACATCCCCTAAAGGAGAACGTAACAATGGCAAAAGATGAGACCAAACGATTAACTCCCGCCGTGCTCACGGAAGACGAAGAGGTGTATGCGGCGGTGAAGGATATGGGGGATTACGCGCCCGCGAATCCTGCTTACACACATGCGGCGCTCGATACGGCGCACGCCGAGCTTAAAGCGGCGTTTGATAAGTCCGTGCAGGCTGATGCTGCGGCTGCGGCTGCGCGCGATGACTTTGTGGCAATGCAGTGGCGGTTTCATAACTTGATACTCGGCACGAAAGATCAGGTCACAGCGCAGTACGGTCCTGACTCGAATCAAGTGCAGTCGATCAAGCGTAAGAAGAAGTCTGAATACAACGCGCCGAAGCGCAAGAGTAAGACGAGCGGGGCGAAATAAGGCAAAAGTAAAAAAGGTAAAAGGCAAAAGGGAAGAAGAGCCGTGCCTCTGGTCTTCCCTTTTGCCTTTTTACTTTTATCTTCTCCTTTCTCTCTGTTGTACAATCTATAGTTGATTGCAATTGAGTGTGGACAACGGGGAAGCAAAAGGGATGAGGGATGAAGAATAGAAGGGTCTTTCTTTTCTTCATCCCTCATCCCTCCGCCCTCATCCCCTTCCATCACTTGTCACGTAGCATGATCCTAATGCGGGATAAGTTCACCGAAGAAAGAAAGGTGTAAGTCCGAAGATGTCGCAGGAAGCAGCAGAGAAAGAAGAGAGAAAGACGCGCATTGAAACAGATTCGATGGGCGAGATTGAAGTTCCGGCGGATAAGTATTACGGCGCGCAGACAGCGCGTTCGCTGATTCACTTCAACATAGGCCACGATACTATGCCGCGCGAGATGATTCGCGCGCTTGGGTTGTTGAAGAAGGCTGCTGCTCTTGTGAATGAAGATTTAGGGAAGCTGCCCGCTGTTAAGGCTAAGCTGATTGTTGAGGCTGCGGACGAGGTGATTGCGGGGAAGCTGGATGAGCATTTCCCTCTACGCGTGTGGCAGACGGGGAGCGGCACGCAGACTAACATGAATGCGAACGAGGTTATCTCGAACCGCGCAATCGAAATCGCTGGCGGCGTGATGGGAAGCAAACAGCCCGTTCACCCGAACGATCACGTCAACATGTCGCAGTCATCAAACGACACTTTCCCAACGGCTATGCACATCGCCGCAGCAGAAGAGATGAACAAGCTCATAGCGGAAACGGAGCGCGTGCGCGCGGCGATTGATGCGAAGGCGAAAGAGTACGCAGACGTTGTGAAGATAGGTCGCACGCATCTACAGGACGCTACGCCCATCACGGTCGGACAGGAGATGTCGGGCTGGGCTAGTCTCGTCGAGCGAGACATTGAGAGATTGAAGTTGGTCCTGCCCGGACTCTACGACCTTGCTATCGGCGGCACGGCTGTCGGCACTGGCCTCAATGCGCATCCTGAGTTTGCTGAACGTGCTGCGGCGAAGATCGCTGAGTTGACCGGTTTTCCTTTCAAATCTCACCCTAACAAATTCGCTGCGCTTTCCGCGCACGACGAGATTGTTTTTGCGAGCGGCGCATTGAAGACTCTGGCCGCGTCACTCATGAAGATTGCGAACGACATTCGCTGGCTGGGAAGTGGTCCGCGCGCAGGCTTTGGCGAGCTTGTGCTTCCTGAGAACGAGCCAGGTTCTTCTATCATGCCGGGCAAGGTGAACCCCACGCAATCGGAAGCGATGACGATGGTCGCCGTGCAGGTGATGGGAAACGACGCGGCAATTGGTTTCGCAGGCTCGCAGGGAAACTTTGAATTGAACGTCTTCAACCCCGTGATGATTCACAACCTGCTCCATTCCATACGCCTCATCAAGGATGCTTGTCACGGCTTTGTTGACTACTGCATCGCTGGCATAGAGCTTAACCGCGAGAAGATTGACGAGCACCTGAAGAACTCGCTCATGCTCGTCACAGCGCTCAATCCTTACATCGGCTACGACAACGCCGCCAAGATTGCCAAGAATGCCCACAAGAAAGGCATATCTCTGCGCGAATCCGCCATAGAGCTTGGACTCCTGACAGGCGAGCAGTTTGACCAGTACGTCAAACCGGAAGAGATGACACACCCGTGAACGAAGGGATGAGGGCGGAGGGATGAGGGATGAATATGGAAAGCCGTCAGGATTTGAAGCAGAGAACGAAGGCTTTTGCTCTCCGCATTATCAAGCTTTATGCGGCTTTGCCTAAGAGTGCTGAGGCTCAGGTTTTGGGTAAACAGATATTGCGTTCGGGAACATCGGTCGGAGCGCATTACCATGAGGCTTGTCGGGCAAAATCAGATGCAGATTTTATCAATAAGGTCGAGGGCGGGCTGCAAGAATTAGAGGAGACTTTTTACTGGCTAGAATTACTCGGCGAGGCGAATATCTTTTCGGAGGATAGGCTCAAGCCGCTTCATCAAGAGACTGAAGAGTTAATAGCCATGTTCGTAACGATGGTGAAAAACGTTAAGGCTGGAACAACGAAGTAGAAATTTACTTCATCCCTCATCCCTCCGCCCTCATCCCTGCTTTCCTGCATCTTACAGGTTTGATTTCGCATCTAAATTCATGCAGGCGTGAGAGGGGTTTTAGGCTGCTCGGCCTGCTCGATTTTTGTTCGGCTGAGATTGGAGCGCGCTCTCTGTTTGCGCGAGGCGCTGGTAGCCTTTATAGTTATTGGTTTGGCGCACGCGCCTTTTTTAACCCGGTCCAGACTGTGCAAGGGGGAGATAAAATGACGGCTGTTTTGGAAATGAAGAAAGCCCCGGCGCTCGAAGATTATTTCGGGCTGTCGGATGCGGAGTTGAACGAGCGAATTGAGGCCGCGCGAAAAGAGTTGGGTTCGCGGCTTGTGATTTTGGGCCACCACTATCAGCGCGACGACGTTATCTATCATGCAGATTACACGGGCGATTCCTTCAAGCTCGCGCAGCTTGCGGCATCCCGCCCCGATGCAGAATTCATAGTCTTCTGCGGCGTTCACTTCATGGCCGAGTCGGCAGACATTTTGAAGCCCGGTGAGCAGAAGATCATCCTGCCGGACCTTGGCGCAGGTTGCTCTATGGCAGATATGGCGTCAGCCGAACAGGTCGAGGATGCCTGGGAGCAGATTGCTGCGCTCGGCATTCTCAAAGATTTTCGCGTGATGCCGATCACTTACATGAACTCGACCGCTGCGATCAAAGCTTTCTGCGGGAAGAACGGCGGTGTGGTGTGCACCTCATCTAACGCAGTGCCGCTTTTTGATAAGAGTTTGAAGGAAGCGGATAAACTTTTCTTCTTCCCGGACCAGCACCTTGGGCGCAACACAGGCGTCAAGTTCGGGATTCCATTTGACGAGATGGTTGTGTGGGACCCGTTCAAAGAATTGGGCGGAAACACTGAAGAGGATTTGCGCGCGTGCCGATTGATTTTGTGGAAGGGGCATTGCTCAGTTCACGGACGCTTTCGTCCCTGGCACGTGGATCAGGTTCGCGCTGAAGTTCCCGGAATCAATGTGCTCGTTCATCCTGAGTGCGTTTACGAAGTTGTAGAGAAATCGGACCTGAATGGCTCGACCGAATTTATTATCAAGACGCTTGAGAACGCTCAGTCCGGCTCGAAGTGGGCTATCGGCACAGAGATCAATCTGGTCAATCGCCTGATTGCGCTGCACCCGGACAAGCACATTCAACTTCTAGCGCCGGACCTGTGCATGTGCGCCACTATGTTTCGCATAGCGCCGCAGAATCTTGCGTGGTCGCTCGAATCACTCATAGCGGGCGAGGTCGTCAACCAGATAACAGTGCCGGAAGATACTGTTTGCTGGGCGCGCATAGCGCTTGACCGAATGCTTGCAATAAAGTAAAAAGCAGTGAAAAGTGAATAGTGAATAGTGAATAGTGAAAACCGCGTTCTGACTATTCACTTTTCACTATTCACTTTTCACTGGGAGGAAGCAGTGGCTGACCCGACAGATCGCGTCAAGGAGAATGTTCTTGGCGCATATTACGTTGACATGCAGTGTATAGACTGCGACGTTTGCCGCGATACCGCGCCGGACAATTTCACGCGCTCGGACGAGAACGGCTACTCATACGTTTTCAAGCAGCCGGAGACGGAAGACGAGCGCGAGCTATGTGAAGAGGCTCTCACGGCCTGTCCGGTTGAAGCGATTGGCAATGACGGCTGACGACTTTAGACTTCGTTTTCAGACTCTTATCTTTATCCACCCATCATCAATAAGCACTTCATAAGTTTCGACTGCGCTTCTGTTGGTCAGGCACTGGCCTGTGCGAAGGTCGAAGCGCCAGCCGTGCCAATCGCACTCGACTGTGTGGCCGCATAGATGGCCGTCCGCGAGCGGCGCTCCCTTGTGCGGACAAAAGTTTTCGACGGCGTAGAACTCTCCGTTCACATTGTAGAGCGCAAGCTCTGTCCCATTCGGTAACTCTACGGTTGCTACGCGCCCTGCCGGAACATCTTCAACACGACCGACCGCTACAAGTTGACCCTCGCGTTGAGGCTTTTTGAAGTTTCCGAACTTTGAGTTGAAGGATTGCACAACGGAATCGTAGCAAATGGGCGCGCGCTTCTGCCAGACGGCGCGCAAGTTAGAAGTTCACTCGCGTTCTTTTAGCTGAAGTGGGACGATGGTGTACATCGCTCTCTCGGTGCATGATATACATCAAGGTTATTAGGAGAAGGAAATGATGAAACGTCTTTCAATGATTGCAATCGTGCTCGCGCTCTTTGCGGCTTTGACAATTCAGGCTTCGACAAAAGAGATGACTATACGCGGGCATCTTGCGCAGACTGTGGAAGCAGGCGGATGGCTGGTTATTGTGGACACGGACGAGAAGACCACAAAATATCTGCTGCTCAACGCTCGACGCTTTCAAAACAAGAGTTGGTTTCGCGTGGGCGCTACGGTCGAAGTGACAGGCGAGCCGAAACCTGATGCAGTAACTATCTATCAGGAAGGCATTCCGTTTGAAGCGCGCATGATGAGAGCGATAGAAGGCAAAAGGTAAAAGGTAAAAGGGAAGAAGGAAGAGCGAGTCTTTCGTCTTCCCTTTTACCTTTTACCTTTTCCTTTTGCCTTCCACTCTGGCAATCTCTGTCGAACGTTGTATAATTCCGACAAGTTCCCCTTTGCATTTTTGAGTTTGTGCGGCGACCTTGCTCTTGTCTCAGCAAATGAGTGTGCGGGTCGCCGAGGCTCGCCCTACGTTTTTCGTTGAGGCGGGGCGGTAGATTGGTTCATTAGCAAACAGGGAGGAATGTCATGTCAAGGAATCGTTACGATAGAGACGACAGAGATTATCACGGCGGCGGCTCGCGCGGCGAGGACCGTTACGGTCAGGAGCGGGGCGGCTACGGTCGAGGAAGCGGCCCGCTCGATAGAGATATGGGTTACGACGAATCATACGGCGGGCGGCGCGGCGTAGGTGGCGGCGCGAACATGGGCGGTGGCCGCGCCGTCGGACGCGAAGATTACGGGCGCGGTGATTATGGTCGCACCGATTACGGGCGCAGTAGCTACGGCGAGCGCGCGGACTATCGCCCGGACGAGCGGCGTTATGCGGGCTACTCTGGCGGAGGCGAGCGGCGTCAGCGCGGTGATGACCGCTACGATGATCGCTCCTGGTATGAAGAGGCGCGCGATTATTTTACGGGCAGAGATGAAGGACGTGCTCGCGCAGGAGGAGCTACGCGTTCGCACGTGCGCTGCCGCGACATAATGACGCGCGACGTTACGGTAGCAACGCGCGCGACGAGCCTTCTGGACGTTGCGGCCATGATGCGTGACGAAGACACAGGCGTGATTCCTGTCGTAGAACATGAGGGCGCACAAGCTACAGAAGGAAACGGCGGGAACGGACGCGCGAACAGGATGAAGAATAACGGCAAACTCGTCGGCCTCATCACGGACCGCGACATAGTGCTTCGCGCAGTTGCCGAAGGCAAAGACTCGCGCACGGCTCGCGCAGAAGAGGTTATGACATCAGACCTGCATTCTGCGCATCCGAACGACCGCGTCGTTGATGTCATACGCAAGATGGGCGACAAGCAGGTGCGTCGCATCCCTGTCGTGGACGACAACAACAACCTGCTCGGCATCATCTCTATGGCCGACGTAGCGCTGGAGACAGAAGAGGACCGCGAACTCGCAGACGCCCTCGAAGATATTTCCAGCGGCTCTTCGTTCTGGAGCAAAATGTTTGGGTAAGAAAAGTTAGCAGTAGGCAGTGGGCAGCAAGAACGAATTTAATCTTAACTGCCAACTGCCTACTGCCTGCTGTTTTATGTCTGAATCGGTCGAGCGTTATTTTCGTATGCTGCATGTCGAAAGGCGTGTGCGGCCCGGTGCGCGCCTCTGGCGGCCTGATGCGGACGTTTATAAAACTTCGGACGGGTGGATCGTCAAGGTTGATCTTGCGGGCGTCAACGCGGACGACCTTGAGATAGAGATAAAGGGTCGCACGTTGACGATAAGGGGTTGCCGTCGTGACACATTCTTTGGTGAGGGCATTGTCTATCATCAACTCGAAATCACGTACAGTCGTTTCGAGAAGACGCTCTCTTTTCCCTGCTCGATAGATGGCGCATCGCTGCTTCGAGATTACCGGGACGGCCTCTTGATCCTTCACCTTCGCAGTGAAGAGGATTGTGAAAGCAGGGATGAGGGATGAGGGCGGCAGCGATGAAGTAAAGCCAACTGCTTTTCATTCATCGCTGCCGCCCTCATCCCTCATCCTCTTGAATTGTTATGGTTGAAAACACTCAGGGACAAACACCGGCGGGCGCACCGCAGCAGGCTAATCAATCTCAAAAGGCTGTGCCTTTCGAGATAAGTATGTTGCCGTTGCAGCAGACAACGCTCTTTCCCGAAACGGTCGTGCCGTTGGCTGTCGGGCGTGCCCGTTCCGTCGCAGCGGTTGAGTCCGCGCTCGCAACGGAAGAGAAACTTCTGGCCTGTATAACGATTCGCGCGGAGAACGTGACAGGCTCGGACGCGAACCCAAACGATCTTTTCACAGTCGGAACGCTCGTAATGATTAAGCGCATGATGCGCGATGAAGAGCAGATGCACATCATCGTGCAGGGCACGGAGCGCATACGCGTTATAGAGTGGACGCAGGAGCAACCACACTTGCGAGCGCGCGTAGAGATTCTGCCGGAGTTGAAGACGGAAGATGCGGAAGAGGTCGAGGCCGTTAAGCGCAACGTTCAGGGTTTGATTCAGCGTGCGCTTGCGATGTTGCCGCAAGTGCCGTCCGAAGTGCGCGCGGCTGTAATGAGTGCTAATGATCCTGTCCGTCTAGCATATTTTCTCGCTTCAATTCTAAACCTTGGCGTAGAGCAGGAACAGAAGATGCTCGAAGCGAATACTGTGGACGAACTCATACGTCTAGCGCACAGTCTTCTGGCGCGCGAAGTTGAGATAATGCAGATTCGCTCTCGCATTGCTACAGAAGCGCAGAGCGAGATGGACAAAGCGCAGCGCGATTACATACTGCGCCAGCAGATGAAAGCTATTCAGAAGGAGTTGGGCGACGACGAGGGCGGCGAGCGCGCAGAGGCAGAGATGATGCGCGAACGTCTGGAAGCGGCAGACCTTCCCGACGAGGTGCGCAAAGAGGCAGAGCGCGAACTGAAGCGCATGGAGAAGTTGCCCGCAGCCGCGCCCGACTATCATGTGATTCGCAATTATCTGGAATACATACTCGAACTCCCCTGGCGAAAATCTACGGAAGACAAGTTAGATTTGAAAGAGGCGCGGCGAATTCTGGATGAAGATCATTACGGGCTTGAGGACATAAAGGAGCGAATCTTAGAATTTCTAGCCGTCATCAAATTAAAGCCTGAAGCGAAGAGTCCTATACTCTGTTTCGTCGGGCCGCCGGGAGTCGGAAAGACTTCTCTTGGTCGTTCGATTGCGCGCTCTCTGGGACGCCAGTTTGAGCGAATGAGTCTGGGCGGCGTGCGCGACGAGGCGGAGCTTCGCGGTCATCGCCGCACTTATATAGGAGCAATGCCCGGTCGCATCATTCAGACCATACGCCGCGCTGGTGTGAACAATCCTGTGATAATGCTGGACGAGATTGCCAATTCCAGCGCCCTTGCGCGACCGCATGGAGGTGATTCGACTCACAGGTTACTCGGACCAGGAGAAGCTTCACATTGCGCTACAGTATCTGGTCCCGCGACAGATTCGAGAGAACGGGCTGACGCCTGAGCAGATCAAAATTACAGATGCTGCGCTTGAACTCATAGCCTCGCGCTACACGCGCGAGGCAGGTGTCAGGCAGATGGAGCGGACCATTGGCAGCATCGTTCGCAAAGTCGCTTTGAAGATAGCGCAGAATGAAACGGAGAAGCTGGTCGTTGATGCGACCGATATTAAAGAGTATTTGGGCGCGCCGCGATTCTATCCAGAGGAGGCGCGGAAAGAGTTGCCCGCTGGCGTTGCTACAGGCATGGCCTGGACAGAGATGGGCGGAGAAGTTCTCTTCATAGAAGCGACGCTTCTGCCTGGAGGCTCTGGCTTAACCATCACGGGACAGCTAGGCGAAGTGATGCAGGAGTCAGCGCGTGCCGCGCGTTCATATCTATGGTCACACGCTGCGGAGTTCGGCATTGATCCTGAGATGTTCAAAGGCTACGGCGTTCACTTGCATGTGCCTGCGGGCGCGATCCCGAAGGACGGACCGAGCGCTGGCGTGACCATCACATCTGCATTGGCATCGCTCTATACGGGAAGGCGTGTTCGACCGGACACGGCGATGACTGGCGAGATAACGCTTTCGGGTCTGGTCTTTCCAGTTGGAGGAATTAAGGAAAAGGTCTTATCTGCTTATCGCGCTGGGATTCGCCGCATCATCATGCCTGCGCGCAACGAGGGCGATCTGGAAGACATTCCAGAAGATGTGCGGCGCGAGTTAGAGATAATTCTGGTCACGCGTATAAGCGAAGCGCTCGACGTTGCGCTCGAAAGACTTGTTGCGAATCCACCGCCACCCGCAGCGCAAATCAATTCAAGGCAGGAGCGCACGCAGAGGCAGGAAGAATCGGAGCCTATGCGCGTGCGCGAAAGGCAAGGATGAAGGAAAAGCAGTAGGCAGTTAAAAGGCAGGAGTATGCAATCCATAAAATAAGCCCGTAGCTGTTCTCTCAAACAACTACGGGCTTATTTGTTACGGCTGCTCTTTCCCCATTTCGGGAAAGTCGCTACGGCATCAAGGCCCGAATCTGGTCGGATACTCAGGCGAGTTGATAAATCCATTAACAAGGATGCGGTAATCATCCGAGTGATTGAAAAGGTCAACCCACCCTTGATACGCGGCATCCGGGTCACGGCGTAGGAATCCGAAGTATTGCATCACGATCAAAGCCTGATTGTAGAACTTCGTATAAATCTCAGTGCTTTCTATCATCTGACGCAACACCTGCGCTCTTGAGAGTGTCCCGTTCGTCAAGCCCACTACCCAGCCGTCTCTGCCCGGATGATTGGGCTGTCCAACGGTCTTCAATAGCTTATCCACATAACCCGCCGGATCATTCAGTGTCGAGTCGTAAAGATTCTTAAACTCCTGACGCGACATGAACTGATCTACGAAGGCACTCTTATTAGCCTCTAACTCCTGGCTATTTAAGAATCCAGAGATTCTCGCCATGTCCGGGATGAACTCATTGTAGTTCGGGTTTCTTCCCAGAGCAGTTGTGTAGAAGCGGAAGATGAAGTAGCCGCGATCCTGGAACTCAGGACTTCGGACGAATCCTAAAGCTACTGCTATACGATCGCAATCCGTTGGCAGTTTGCATTGACCATTCGTGTTATGAAGGATGTCGAGCCACCCTTGCAACCCTGCCGGGTCTGGTTCGCGGTCCAGAAAGTCTATGTAAAGCTGACGAATGAAGAAGGCATCGTCTGTTATCGGGTTGATTGCTCCTCCGTTATCGTCATCCGTGATGTTCACGCGTGCCGATGGAATCGCTCCCAGTTCAGCACCAACAGGGTTGGAGAGCGTAATAGTGAAGAACTCAGGTCCTTCGACATAGACATCGTTGACTATGGGCACGAAGATAATCTTGCTGGATTCATTCGCCGCAAAACGCAATGTTCCAACACTGATCGCATAGTCGCAGCGCTGCGAAGCATTGCCCGTAACTTGCGAGCAGTTGTTAAGCCCCGAAGGATCGGTTGTGGCGTAATCAACTGTAGCAGGCTTCGATAGATCGCCCAGACGATTGACCGTAATGGTCGCGTGCAGGCCGGACTCCAACACTGTGTAGCTGGAGGCAGAGAACTGAACGAGCGGCGTATCATCACTGAGGATTGTGCCCAGTCCTTGATTGTCTGAGATTGGGGCATTAACCGGATTGCTCAGGTTGACGAAGAAGTTCTCGTCCGGCTCGGCCTTCGTGTCGCCGTTGACTTTGACCGTGATGGTCTTCTGCGTCTCTCCCGGATTGAACGTTAATGTGCCGCTCGCCGCCTGATAGTCGTTGTCTGCAACTGTTGCTGTCCCGTCTGCTGTTGCGTAGTTGACGGTCACAGTCTGCCCGCTTGCGACAGAGAGCGTAACGATGAAGTTGAAGTTGGTCGTGCCAGAGTTTCCTTCCAACTGTGTGACATCGTTGATGGAGAGCGAGGGCGGGCCGTCATCGTTCTTGATTGTGCCAGTGGCCTGCGCCCGTGTGATCGTCGAGTTCACGGGGTTTGTGAGCGTGACGAAGAAGGTCTCGTCTGGCTCGTTTAGCGTGTCGCCGTTGACCTGAACGGTGACGGTCTTCTGAGTGTCTCCCGGATTGAATGTAAGCGTGCCGCTTGTAGCAACATAGTCGCTTCCGGCCTTGGCCGTGCCGTCCGAGGTGGCAAAGTCCACCTTCGCCGTAACGGTGCTGGCCTGCGAGAGCGTGACCGTGAAGCTGAAGTTGGTCGTGCCGGCGTTGCCCTCAGCCAACGAGACATCGTTGATTGAAAGCTGGCTCTTGACGACCTGCCCGCCTGCGATTGTGCCGCTGGACGGGAGGAAGTTTCCGTCGCCCGCGTAGTCTGCGGTGATCGGATGAGTGCCTATGGCTAGAGTGGACGTTGTGAAGATAGCCACACCGCTTGAGTTCATAGCGACAGCGCTACCGAGGTTTGCGCCGTTGTCCTTGAACTGAACAAGCCCTGTCGGTATCCCCGCCGTCGAAGTGACTGTCGCAGTGAAAGTCACGGACTGATTGAAGTCTGACGGGTTCACCGAAGACTGAAGCGCCGTCGAAGTCGCCGCCGTGTTGTTCGTCAGA
>QHXM01000244.1 GCA_003222945.1 Acidobacteriota bacterium | reverse complement strand
AGTGGCATCGTCGTCACTCGCAGAACGAAACGAAAGAGGCGGGCGGAAACATTTAAGAGGGTGAAAAGGGGAAAGGGGAAAGGGAACGAAGCTAGAAAACCTTTTCGCCATTTAACCTTTCACCATTCTCCCCGAGAATTTTTATGGAAGTCTTACTTGCTGAAGAGTTCGGATTCTGTTTCGGCGTCGAGCGCGCCGTTGATATGGTCGAAGAGGCTCTGGCCGAAGGCGGAGGGATTCGTTCCCTTGGCGCTCTGATTCACAACTCGCAGGAGATGCAGCGGCTGGAAGCCAAAGGCGTGACGACTATAAATTCTCCTTCGGAAGCGGACCGCAATGTAACTTCTGTGATACGCGCTCACGGCGTCACGCCCGGAGTGCAGCACGAGTTGGAAGAGAGTTCCGCGCACGTGATTGACGCGACCTGTCCTTTTGTAACCCGTGTGCAGCACCTGGCCGAGCGCGCTGCGAAAGAGGGACGCGATGTTGTCGTAGCAGGAAACCCGGATCACCCTGAGATGATAGGCGTTGTCGGCTACGCGCCCGACAACACTTATGTCGTGCGAGACGCGAGCGAGGTTGAAAAACTTCCAATGCTTCGCCGCCCGCTGGTAGTTTCTCAGACTACGCTCAAGCTGCAAACTTTTCTGGACGTGGCGGAAGCTGTGCGCGCTAAATCCGAGACAGAGCCGCAGGTCATCAACACAATCTGCTCTGCCACGCGCGACCGTCAGGATGCTGCGCGCGCTCTGGCCGGACAGGTTGACGCCTTCTACGTCATAGGCGGTCGCCACTCGTCAAACAGCGTCAAGCTTCTGGCTGTATGTCTTGAGCAATGCGAGCACAGCTTTTTGATTGAGACTGCCGACGAGATTAACCCGGAAGACCTCGCAGGCGTTCGTCGCGTAGGCGTCACCGCAGGGGCTTCGACGCCGAACTGGTTAATAGAGCAGGTCGTCGAGAAGTTGCGCACGATTGATAATACAGAGGCGGCGACGGTTGCTTAAAAACGTAGATGAAGTGCTGGCACAGAAGAAAGTAACTACAAAACCATTCAGCGCATCCTCACTCTAAGAAATCATCTTCGACTGTTTCCGCTTGATTCAGAATCTGAACGACGCGGCGCGCTTCTTCAGAGCCGTATTCGGTTGCCTGGCGTTCGAGCGCATCGAGCGCAATCTCTGAGTCAACGGGGTCGGCCAGAAGACCGATCAGGAGAGAGGTCGGAGACTGCGCCAGAGCCTCTTTTGCCAGAGCGCGCACAATTCCATTGTCGCATCGAGCGAGTTCGCAGATTTCGCTCGGAGCAAAACGCGTGGCAAGTGCGTCTGCCAATTGGTCTATGCGTGCGAAGTCGTGAAGACGGTGCGCGCGTGCTACGAGTTGTGCGAAGACCTCTGCCGATTGCGTCTGCGTTTGAAGGACGAAGGCCGTCGTGTCGGCCATTTGTCTCAGTTCCTTAGCCTGCGCCGTGTTCATAGACGCGCCGACTTCCAATGCTCGCTCGTCCAGCGCTGCAAGCAGACGGCTCAACTCCCAATCGGCTCGCGCATCGTAAGGACGGCTCTCTCCGGCGCGCGCAGGTTGAGCAGACGAAGAAGCTATGGCAGAAGACTGCAAAGCCTTCTCCACAAGATTGCGTGTCGTTGATCGCAAAGTTTCCCATACGCTCGCCACACGCGCTCCGAAATCTTCGATCATCATTCTCAAGAAATTTCCTCCCGCGCGCACGGCTCACACCCCGCGAGCGCGTTCTTCAGACCCGGCATACTATAGCAAGGCGGAAGGCGCGAGCGCGAGAGGCGAAAGTAAAGAATTCGATCTGTTAAGGGTTCGTGAAGCGCCGCGGCGGGCCTGCACGAAGAGCAGCCGTCGAAGCCTGGACTGTCCGGGTGCGAGCAAAACTACTGCTCAGCGCGATTCAAAATCTTTTGTCTGCGCTTATTCTCGGATGAAAGATTATTTGTTGGAAAGCGCTGCTCTCTTCTTCGCGCCGCCTTCCGCTTTTCTGTGGGTAGTTCTGAAAACTCTATCCCAGAAGCGCACAGTGACGCCGAAGTTTGTCTCAGGCATCTGGTGATGAATCTTGTGGTGCGCTCGTAGTTTTCTATACCAGGAGTTTTTCGGGTTGAAGTGGTGATGAATGTGATGAAAGCAGTAATAGAAGAAAAAGCCGCCTAGAAGACCTGCGACGAAGCCCGAGACGTAGCGAATCTCAAGCCAGTAAGAGAGCGGATACCAGAAGCCCATGACGAAAGCTGTAGTCAAGAACCAGGGCATCCCTATGAGCATCTTCGGGTCTTCGTGATGAAGCGCATGGCCCGCGTGCATGAGCGTGCGCCCGTGATGATATATCCAGCGATGAAAGCAATACTCCCAGAGCGTCCAGCCTATGAGACCGGATGCGAAACACGCTGCGAGCAAAAAGGGATTACTCTTGAGCGCCGTCGCGTCCCAGAATAATAGGAAGGCGACCGTCAAAGGGTCTGTGAAGAAGCCAATCCAATAGCTGAACAGAAAATTGTTTCTGGCAATATCCAGCCAGCGATTGATGTTTTGACCGAAAGATTCAGGGGTAACTTTCAGCGATGCAGACATCTCTTTAGGGGGTTTCCTTCTTCAGGAAGGAGTCTTTAATTTTCATTAAACTCCACGCGCTCATACCAGCGACACGCCTCGGTGCGTCGAAGGATTTAGCTATGAGAGCGAAGAATATTTTAATTGTTCCGAAGACCGTTGGTAAAAATGGCCTTCAGCGAAGAGCATCCTTAACGTGCGCGCAATGTATAGCACAATGGCGAAGAAAAGCAAGGAGGAACGAAGGGATGAGGGCGGCAGCGTGAGGGATGAAGAAAGAAAAACGTTCGTCTTCTTATTCATCCCTCATCCCTCCGCCTTCATCCCTGCTCTCCTCACGCTACCGTAATCTCTTCCGACAGGTACACGTCCTGAATCGCGTTCAGAAGCTCTACGCCTTCGTTCATGGGTCGCTGGAAGGCTTTGCGACCTGAGATGAGTCCCATGCCGCCGCCGCGTTTATTGATGACGGCTGTGCGAACGGCTTCGGCTAAATCCGATGCTCCCTTGGATTCGCCGCCGGAGTTAATCAAGCCGCAGCGCCCCATGTAGCAGTTCGCTACCTGATAGCGAACCAGATCAATCGGGTTATCCGTCGTCAGTTCCTCATAGACCTTCTTGCTCGTCTTGCCGTAAGAGCCTTCTTTGTTGAGAGCCAGGTAGCCGCCGTTACGCTCCGGCAATTTCTGTTTAATGATGTCGGCTTGAATCGTCACGCCCAGGTGATTCGCCTGTCCCGTCAGATCAGCCGCTGCGTGCATGTCGCCTTCGGGCGTTTTGAATTTCGGATTGCGAAGATAGCACCAGAGAATCGTAGCCATTCCAATCTCGTGCGCGTATGCGAAGGCTCGACTAATCTCGACTATCTGTCTTGTTGATTCTTCAGAGCCGAAATAAATGGTCGCGCCGACTGCGACTGCGCCCATGTCGCGTGCTTCATCAACCGTGCCGAAGAGAACCTGATCGAACTTGTTCGGGTAGGTCAACAATTCGTTATGATTGATTTTAACGATGAAAGGGATTTTGTGAGCATACTTGCGCGCCACCGCGCCGAGCACGCCGAAGGTCGAGGCCACAGCGTTGCAGCCGCCTTCTATCGCAAGCTTGACTATATTTCCGGGATCGAAGTATTCAGGGTTTGGAGCGAAACTAGCTCCTGCCGAATGCTCTATCCCCTGGTCAACCGGGAGGATTGAGAGATAGCCCGTGCCAGCGAGCCGCCCGTTGTCGTAGAGCGTTTGCAGAGAGCGCAGGACCGATGGGCTGCGATCACTCTGCGACCAGACCCGATCAATGAAATCTGGACCGGGCGTGTGTATGTGATCTTTTGTGATTGTATGCGATGTATGGTCAAGAAGTGTGCGAGCGTTCTCGCCCAACAATTCTTCTATCTTATCCAGCGATGAACCGGCGCGTTTGAGTTCGGTAGCCATCTGATGAATCCTCCTGAATTCAAAATAGCGTGTGAATTTATCTTACGAAAACTGTATTAAACGAGACACGGATTATAGCACAGAGAGGCAGCAACAATCAGTTGTTCTTAAATGTCCTCATAACTCCAAAGCAAGAGTATTTCCAGAAGTAATTTTCATTCACACACGGCTTGCGTCCGGGTGATAATCGAAAGGAATTAACAGGGATAGACAGGATGTACAAGATGGAAAGAGAAAGAAATCAGCAGACTTGTTTCTCTCTTCTTCTGTTTCATCCTGTCTATCCTGTCCATCCCTGTTTGAATCCCCTCGCTCAAAATGAACCACTACTATATCTATTTCTGGCTTGCATTATTCTCCTTTTCAAGTTTAGAATCTGCGGTCGCTTGCTCACTGGCGGCTTCGCCCCGAACACGAGCCGCCGCTTCTTTAATTTCTTACACAGCCCGGATCGCCTGCGGCGAATCACTGTGCTCCGCTGAAAGGTTCAAAATATTATGAAGCTCCCTCGTTCCCCTTTCCTTATTTCCCTTTCTCTTTTTTGTTTCATTGCTCTATCGGTCGCGCCTGCACTTGCGCAGGATTGGAGGCCAGTTGACCCGGCTGACCTTGCATTGAAAGCTCCCGTCGTTGAAAAGGACGCCGACGCCGAAGCTATCTTCTGGGAAGTTCGCATTGACGATAGCAAGCCCGAAGAACTTTCATTGAAGAATTACATTCGCATAAAGGTCTTCAACGAGCGCGGGCGCGAGTCGCAGAGTAAAGTTGATCTGCCCTATCTCGGCTATAACCAGATCAAGGACATTGCGGCGCGCGTCATAAAACCCGATGGCACGATAGTCGAGTTGAATAAGGACGATGTCTTTGAGCGCACAATCGTGAAACTGAGCGGCGTTAAGGTCAAAGCCAAATCGTTCGCTCTGCCGAATGTCGAGCCGGGCGCGATAATCGAATATCGCTGGCGAGAGGTCGTGCCGGGTGGAAGCGCAAACCATCTGCGGCTGGAGCTTCAACGCGAGATTCCCATTCAGACCGTCAGTTATTACCTGCGCCCCTTTCTGGGAATGCGCTACGAACCTTTTCATACAGGCGAAGCACGGTTCGTCAAAGACAAGGACGGCTTCTCCAAATTGACTATGACTAACCTGCCCGCCTTTCACGAAGAGGCCAGGATGCCGCCCGAAGATAATGTGCGCTCGTGGGTCTTCCTGTTTTACTCGGAAGAGGGCAAACTAGACCCTGCCAAATACTGGAACGACTTAGGCAAAAAGATTTATGACGTGGCAAAAGATGAGATGAAGGTGAGCGACGAGGTGAAGTCGGCGCTTCCCGCAATCCTTGGCGACGCAACAACGCCTGAAGCGAAGCTGCAACGCATATACGACTTCTGCCGCACGAAGATCAGAAACGTTAACCGCGACGCGACCGGTCTATCGGACGACGAGAAGAAGAAGCTCAGAGATAACAAATCGCCCGCCAACACGCTCAAGCGCGAAATGGGAACAAGCTCAAGCATAGACATGCTCTTTGCTGCGCTCGCTAAAGCAGCAGGCTTCGACGTTCGCCTTACTCTATCGGGCAACCGCAACGATATGTTCTTCGACAAGTCTCTGGCTAACTACTATTTTCTAGGCTCGTCCTTCATAGCCGTGAAGGTTGGCGACAATTGGCAGTTCTACAGCCCTGCTGAAACCTACACGCCTTTCGGAATGCTTGGCTGGCCCGAAGAGGCACAGGAGGCTCTCGTCACAGATTCAAAAGAGCCTCTGTGGGTGACGACGCCGCAAGCAGGACCGGAGAAATCCGTTGAACGGCGCACGGGCAAGCTCACGCTTTCGGATGACGGCACGCTCGAAGGCGACGTTAGCATTGTATATACCGGACACCTGGCAGCAGAGAAGAAAGCCTACAACGCGGGAGACTCTCAGACAGAGCGCGAGGATACTCTGCGCAAGATGATTAAAGGGCGCATGAGCACGGCAGAGCTTTCCGAAATAAAGATAGAGAACATAACGGACCCCCTTAAGCCTTTCGTATATTCTTTCCACGTGCGCGTTCCCGGCTACGCTCAACGAACGGGCAAGCGTCTCTTTCTGCAACCTGCCTTCTTCCAGCACGGAGGCAGCCCGCTATTCTCCACGAACACTCGAACGAACGACGTTTACTTCCACTACGCATGGACCGAAGAGGACGACGTAGAGATAAATCTGCCCGCAGGATTTTCTCTGGACAATGCGGACGCGCCCTCGCCTTTTTCAGCAGGCCCGCTGAGCCAATACAACGTTAGAATCGGGGTCTCGAAGGATGGGAAGTTGCTCGTCTATAACCGCAAATTCTTCTTCGGCGGCGGACTCGGCAACAACCTGATGCAATTTCCAGCGAGCGGCTACGACAAGCTGAAAACATACTTCGACATGCTCAACAAGGAAGACAACCACACAATCACGCTCAAGCAGGGCACGGCGACAGCGTCAAACTAAACGATTTTAGATTTTGGATGTTAGATTTTGGATTAGCGGGTGGATTGAGCTGAGCAGGCGCTCTTGCTTTCAATCCAAAATCTAAAATCGAATGGGGATTACAAAAAATGCTTCATCGAATACTAGGATTTATCGTTCTCACCCTTCTCTCTGCATCCGCAGCATTCGCAGGCGACGAAGCGCCCGCTTGGTTGCAAACTGATGCGGCCATAAAAGTTCCCGCATACGAGAGGGACGTTCCGGCTGTGGTCCTGCATGACGAGCAGAACGTGACGGTCAATGAGGACGGGCGTTTGACAATCGTCAAGACCTTCGCCATTCGCATACTCAATCGTGAAGGTCGCGCTCTGGCCGAAGCTGCGGAGATTTACCTGACCGACGCTGGCAAAGTAAAAGATATGCACGCGTGGCTAATTCGTCCGAACGGCAGCGTGAAGAAATACGGCAAGGACGAGACCATAGATCAGATCGAAGATGCTAACGACGTTTACAACGAGTACCGCGTCAAAGTAATCAGTGCGAGCAACGAAGCAGACGCAGGAATGGTCTTCGGCTATCAGATAACCAGCGAAGAGCGCCCGCTCTTTAATCAGGACATCTGGCTTTTCCAGAGCCACCTGCCGACGCTTCTATCGCGCTACACGCTTGCGCTTCCACAGGGCTGGCGAGCTTCTAGCTTCACCTTCAATCACTCGAAAGTAGAACCGAGCACAAGCGGCTCTACCTACACATGGGAGTTGCACGACCTTGCTCCGATTGAGTACGAGCCTGCAAGCCCACGCATCATCAACCTCGCGCCGCGCATCGCCATCAACTATTTTCCGTCAGAGGGAACGTCTTCTTCAGGAAGTGCGCGATCCTTCGACAACTGGGCGGAGGTCTCGCGCTGGGCAACCGCGCTGCACGACCCGCAGGCAGCGACCGACGATCAGATTACAGCGAAAGCGCGCGAGTTGACCGCGAACGCCAAAACGGAGTTGGAGAAGATTCAAGCCATAGGACATTTCGTTCAGAACCTGCAATACATCTCAATTGACATTGGCGTGGGGCGCGGCAACGGCTATCGCCCGCATGCTGCGTCGCAGGTTCTGGCGAAGGCTTACGGCGACTGCAAAGACAAAGCTAATCTGATGCGAGCGCTTCTCAAGGCGGTCAACATCACTGCTTACCCTGTAACAATTTACCTGGGCGATCCGACTTACGTGCGCGAAGAGTGGGCAAGCCCCACGCAGTTCAATCACTGCATCGTAGCGGTTCACGTTTCGGATGAGACGCAATCGCCGACCATCGTTCAGCATCCGAAGCTCGGACGCCTTCTAATCTTCGACGCTACGGACGAAAGCACTCCAGTGGGCGACCTGCCTGATCTGGAGCAGGGCAGTCTCGCGCTCGTCGTTGCAGGCGACGACGGCGCGCTCATTCGTATGCCTACGACTCCGCCCGAATCTAATAAGGTCGAGCGCGAGGCCAACGTCAACCTGGCGGCAGACGGCTCAATCACAGCAACGGTTCGTGAGCGAGCAGTAGGACAGAAGGCAGCAGACTTCCGCCGCGAGTTTCGCAAACAATCCCGCGCGACATACCAGAAGATGATCGAAGGCTGGGTCACACACGATGTAAACGGCGCGCAGGTCTCTAAAGTAGAGCCAACGGACGACGCAGCAGCGGACCGCTTCACGCTCGACGTGGAGTTCACGGCCAATTCTTACGCACAGGTGATGCAGGACCGATTGATGGTCTTCAAGCCTGCAATCGTAGCGCGCCGCGAATCGCTCTTTCTAACAGCCGCGACGCGCAAGCAGCCTGTGATACTCGCGCCCAACGCCTACACGGAGACTGTGCGCGTGAAGCTTCCCGCAGGCTTCGACGTTGACGAAATGCCAGACCCCGTCAAGCTCAACACTCCGTTTGGCTCCTACACCACAACCTACGAAGTCAAAGACGACCAACTCGTCTTCACGCGAAACCTTACACTTCGCGCAACGACTATCCCTGTCGAGCAGTACGATCAGGTGCGCAACTTCTTCGCTCGCATACGCGCCGCAGAACAATCTCCCGTTGTGCTTGCAAAGAAATAGAGCGGTGCTACGCAAAGTTGAATAACAGCCCGCGCTGGGCGGGCGGCAGACGATTAACTGTCGCTCGTCTTCGATAGATTGAATCTTATTCTTTCCACGGCAATTTCTCATGCAATGCCGTATATGCACAGGCGCTACAAAATATCTTGACTTCCTTGTTGAATGGGTATAAAAGTCGCCTCATTCACAGGCTCCTTTGCCGAGCGTCACGCGATGCCTATAGCGATCAGCCTCTAGCTTTCAGTCGCATTCACATGAAGGAGAACTCCCATGAATCCCCCGGAAAAGACCTCTTCAATCTTTGCTAGAGCACTGCTTTTACTGTCGTTCTTCTGTCTGGTCACAATCTTCTTGATAAACATTTCATCAACTTCCAGCACGGCTCAATCGGAAGAGAGAGTGCTGGAGGATACGATTCCAAAGCACCTACCAATAAAAGTTAAGATAAAGAAGGAAAAAGAACAGGCGTTTAAGGATTTGAAGAACGAGAAGTGGATGCGTGACTTCGAGATTGAGGTCACTAACACTGGAGACAAGCCTATCTATTTTCTTAACCTGTCCATTGTGATGCCTGAGATAACATTACCTTACGGGACAGATTTGATGGGATTTTCTCTGAGCTTCGGCAGGAGGGAGCGATTCTACATAGAGACAAAGGCAGAGCCGGACGACCCTTCAATCAAGCCCGGAGAAACTATCGTTCTCAAGCTTACTGATACTGAAGTGCAGGACTGGGAACGTTTCTGGAAGAAGGAGAATAAGCCTAATGCAAAGAGACTTATCTTACACTTTGAGCTACTAAGCTTTGGAGACGGAACAGGCTTTTGGAGAGAGGACGGAATGGCTGTCCCGCATCCACCGAAAGCAATGTCAAGTACGGGTCGGTGCGTGACGCGATCGAACTTGAATGATTCGGATGACATGAAACTCGAACATGCGTCATGGAGCATTCAACCAGCGACATTCTCAATTGATGATTTGCCAGCAGATAACTTGCTGGCAAATTTTTTATACGCGGAGTCGTTGTAGATGAGAAGACAAGAGCATTGTCAGATAAGACAATGATATTGCTTCTATTGACAATCTCGTTGTCGCGGCGTGCAAGGCTATTGTCGGCTGCGACAACTCTATTGTATGGCCTGTAAACGACGTTTACATAGCTAACAATGCCATTTACAGGCCATACGATGGCGTTTACATGAATGTAAACGACGATTACACGCATGTAAACGTCATTGCATAATGTGTAATTGACGTTTACATGCATGTAAACGTCAATTACATCCGCGTAAACGTTAATTACACGCCATACAAGAACGTTTACATGCATGTAAACGTTCTTGTATGGCGTGTAAATGACATTTACATGCGTGACAACGACATTGCATGGCTTGTAAATGGCAGAGTTCAGGCTGTAAACGACAGTTTTTCATCTACTTGCTAAAGGAGATAACAAAATGGCTAAAAATGAGACTCGTCGCATTGCACCATCAGTCCTAAAGGCTGATAAAGATGCTTTCAATGCCCTGAAAGCAATACCGGATTACGCGCCCTCTAACTCCGACTACACTGTAGCCAAGGTAGAAACGGCGCGGGCTAAGATGGAAGAGGCGCAAGCGTTGGAGGCGCAAGCTAAGGCTGCCGCAGATGCTGCGCGAGATAATGCTGTGGCAGCCGAGTGGGATTATCACAACGCTA